>NZ_JANSIB010000066.1:0-6819 GCF_047461895.1 Synechococcus sp. R55.8
CCCCTTATCGCCTGGATCCTGGGCCGTGATCAAGCGCTCCAGACCTGTTGAAACCTCATATTGTTCAGGGTCAGGCCCCATTGGGATCCAACGCTGCCACAGATCCGAGGCTTTGTAGCTACAGAGTTTGAGGACTCGATAAACTTATGAGGTCGAAGCTCAACGGCTGGAACCGGTAGGATTGACTTATCTTTGGCCGGTGTCCTGTTAGGAATGGATCATGGCGCTTTACGACTGCGACTTTTATGCCTGGACGCAAGAGCAAGCCGCACTGCTGAGATCGGGGCAGTGGGATCGATTGGATATTCCCAACTTGGTGGAGGAGATTGAGACTTTGGGCAGGCAAGAACGCCGCGAATTGGTGAATCGGCTAGGGATCCTGGTGGGCCATCTGCTAAAGTGGCAGTTTCAGCCTCAACAACGAAGCAAAAGTAGGATAGCCACAATTATCGAACAGCGGCAAGAGGTGCAGGAGTTAATTGCGGATAATCCCAGCCTTAAGTCTTATCTGGTTGAAGCAATGAATAAAGCTTATCAAAAGAGCGTCCTGCTGGTGGCTAAAGAAACGCCTCTATCTCTGGACGATCTGCCTGCCCAGTGTCCCTACACATTGGATCAGGTGATGGATCCCAACTTTTACCCCGAACAGGAGAATTCCCAGTGACGCTAGACCTCGATACTTATGCCCATACTTAAGGAGGCGATGGCACTACATGAACTTTGCTAGCTTTGCTCCTTGTGTTAACTCTGCTGGCCCTAGCAGCTCAATTTTCTCACTCCGATGTTAGATGCTCTCTTCAAAATAATCACTATCAATCTTCTTTACCGGATACAATGAAACTGTAGATACGCCAACGTCGTGCTCAATCATTAGATTTGTTAGTTGTTCGCCGTCAATCAAAACAATCTTACTGCCGATCTGCGAAACGTAGCTGCTAGCGTCTTCAGTAAACCTGGAGGTAGTGATAAAAATACCCTTGTTTGCTCTTTGAGCCTGTAAAGCACCCACAAACTGCATGACATCAGGACGACCTACCGGATTGCTATCCCAACGCTTTGCCTGAATATACACAACATCAAGACCGAGTTTGTCCTCTTTGATGATCCCATCAATTCCACCGTCACCACTTCTACCAATTGCTTTGCCTGCATCTGCTCGTGAACCTCCATAGCCCATTTTAACCAGCAGCTCCACAACAACCTTTTCGAAGAAGGCGGGCGATACTTTCTTTAGCTTGGCAAGCAGTTCATCAGCCAGTTTGTCACGGAGACTTTCATATGCAGCTTCTAACTGCTCTAATGGTGTCGCTGCCGAAGTCTCTGATAAAGCTTTTTGTTTGCTTGCCTTGTTGCTGCTTCTTGTGTCTTTGGGCCCCTCAAATTCTCGGAATTCAGGATATTGCCTGAGTAACTCTACATTGATGGTTTTGGGCTGTTTTTCAAGAAGATCTCTTCCGCGGTCAGTAATTTGGTAGAATCCTCTGCGCGTTGTTTCCAGCAGCCCTGCCTTTTTCATATAAGTTGCAGCCCAGCCGACGCGATTGACAAAGGTTGGCTGTACACCGCTCGGCAGCATCTCCCTGAGATCGTCCTCTGTGAGGCCCAGTTCCTTTGCTAGAGCTTCAACAGCTTCGCTGGTTGATATTTCGGTTTCTTTACGTGCTGCAAACTGGAGAAGTGGCAACATCAAGCTCTGATAATCGGGAACGGCCATTTGTAGAACCGATGTGAAGACAGGGATCCCAAACCGAAGTAGGTTCCACCCATAACTTTACGCCAACCCTCTGCCTGCTGCAAGCCAGTTAGGGTATCCGCCAGGCCGGGAAGCCTCTGAAAAAAGTTTGACGTGGATGGCTCAGGCGTGATTTGAACACGCGACCAAGGGCTTATGAGTCCCCTGCTCTACCGCTGAGCTACTGAGCCAGGATAGTGCTTAACTAGAATAGCACTCTTGGGCCGGAACTGCGCCTCAGAAAATCCCCTCAGCCCCCTCTCGGGAAGAAGCCCCAGACAAGGCAATGCCTATCGGCAGGTCAGGGCAGCTTCGTAAACCCGTCGGTTGGCCGCGAGAGACTTCTCCAAATCCACCAGTGGGCGAGGGTAGTCCACCCCCAATCGGACTCCAAATTGCTTCTGCTCGGCAGCAGTGAGGCGATAGGGCTCGTGGATTTTATCCCCCGGGATCCCGGCCAATTCCGGCAACCAGTGGCGCAGATAGTCTCCTTTGGGATCATACTCGCGAGATTGCTTGGGGATGTGGAAGTAGCGGAAGCCACGGGCATCATTCCCTACGCCGGCGGTGTAGTTCCAATTGCCGTAGTTGCTGGCCACGTCGTAGTCGATGAGCAGCGACTCAAACCACTCAGCGCCCATGCGCCAGTCGATGCCCAGGTTTTTTGTCAAAAAGCTGGCCACATTCTGCCGTCCCCGGTTGGACATAAACCCAGTAGCCGCCAGCTCCCGCATGTTGGCATCCACCAAGGGGTAGCCCGTCTCACCCCGACACCAAGCCTGGAAGCGCGGCCAATCCTGTTGCCAAGGGATGGGGATCCCTTGGATCCCAGAAGGACGGAACAGTTTGGCGCCGTGCTTGGCCAAGATAAACCGAAAATAATCCCGCCACAGCAGCTCAAACACCAGCCAGTAGGTGGACTCATTGCGCACCCGCTCCTGCTCGTAACGCTTGACCTCGGCATAGACGGTGCGAGGGGAGATGCAGCCCAGGGCCAACCAAGCAGAAAGCCGGGAGCTATCGTCGGGATCCAACATGCCGTTGCGGGTTTCTTTGTAGATGCGCAGCCGATCCAGATCCCAAAAGTAGGTTTGCAGGCGGGCATGGGCAGCAGTGCTGCCGCCAAGGTAGGTGAAGCGGGCCCGTGGATCCCCGGCAGGTGGGGATAGCCCCAGCGAGGCCAAAGTAGGCAGAGGGCCGGGATCCAAACCCGATGGCAGGGGGGGGATCGAGGGAATGGGCAAGGGATCCCGGATGGGAGTGCTTTCCTCGACTTGCTTTCGAAAGCGGGTGAACAGCTCGGGCAGTTGCGAGAGACAAAAGGGGAGATCCTCAGGGTGATAGAGGGTATGGCCCCAATCAACCTGCAGCCGGATCCCCAGAGACCGCAAAGCCCGCTCAACAGCAGCCGCCACCTCCTTCTCCTCGGTGCCCACCTCTTCATGGGCATAGACCGCCTCGACCCCCCACTCCTGTGCCAAGGTGGGGATCACCTGTTCTGGCTGTCCCTGGCGGATCACCAAATCCGAGCCGCGCGACCGCAACTGCTGCCGCAGATCTGCCAAACTCTCCAGCAAAAACTGACCGCGGAAAGGGCCGGTTCTGGGGCGGAGCCCAAGGGAAGTCTCGCCGAACTGGCGGGGATCCAAGCAATACAAGGGGATCAAAGGGGATCCCTGTTGGCAGGCCCGCGTCAGCGGCTGGTGATCCAGCAGGCGCAAGTCGGTGCGAAACCACAGCAGGACGGTCATTCTGCAGCTACCCTACACGGATCCCGCGGACTCAGACTTGGACACCCGAACCCCAGCTGGACGCCCCAGCTCAGGGCTGGGAACAAAATGAGGCACATCGGCAGCCGGGATGTGAACAGGGGCCTTGGTGCGCGGATGATAGGTTTGCCGGGCGGGACGATGGCGCAGCGAGAACGTGCCAAAGCGAGCCAGCCGCACGGATCCCCCCTGGGCCAGGCATTGGCTAATGCTGTCCAGCATAGCCTCCAGAGCAGCAGCAGCCATTTCCACGGTCAGGCCATCCACCTGCGCGGCCATCTGGCGGGCCAGCAAACGGCGAGTCAAATGAGGAGGAGAAGCCACCAACCGACCCTCTAGACAACAGAACACAGACAGGGGCTTAGAGCACCTCCAGTTCACTCTCGAAAAACCAATGTCGAGAGCGATCGGGAAACTCCAGAATGTAGCCGACACCGCTGCCATCGACCACACGCCGTGCCAGCACCACAGCCTCTTTGCCCACCAGAGCGCTGAGGTTTTCTTGTCCGCGATCCTGGACAGAGCGAACTTTGACCTTATTTCCAACCTTGATCGCCATAAAACCGCGAAGAGACTTACCACTCAAGATGGTACGGCAAAAGTCCCCTTGCCGAGCTCCTGCCGCACCTCTGCTGGGGTTGACCCCGATGGGATTGCTAGAATGGGGTCAGAGTGCCGTGCCCCAGGGAAGACTGCCTCCGTGATTGCCCTTTCCCTCAAACCCGCCCACTGCTCCTGGAGCGTTATCAGCTTTCCCTCCACCCTCTACACTCAGCCTGTCCTCGATCTCTTGATCTCAAAAGTCCCTCCTGCCTGGAGAGCGGAAATACGTTTGGGCCTACAGGAAGCAATCATCAATGCCGTCCGCCACGGCAACGGCCTCGACCCCAACAAGAAGGTGATCATCGAGTACGCCAGCTCGGAGCCCTTTTACCAATGGCTGGTGCGAGATCAAGGGCCCGGCTTTTGTCCCCAAGAGAAGCTCCACCGATGCCAACATAACATCTTGGAAACCGAAGAGTCGGGCCGAGGAATGCTGCTGCTCACCCAAATCTTCGACTTTGTGGAGTGGAATGAAATGGGCAACCAGGTCTATCTGGCCAAGTACATCCACCCCAACTGCCGGGATCCCTGGATAGTCTGACCCTCAATACCACTCCCAAAACAGCTTGCCCATTTGGGTAATCTGGCAGCCCCGATCGGGGTAGGGAGCTTCAGAAACCGCTAGGGCTGTGGTGGCGAAGGCAAAGCGCGTGGATGCCCAGCGGGATCCCTTAGCGCTCCGCGCCGCTGACGCGACCGGGTCGGGCAGCTCGCTTTCCAAGAGCAACCCCAGGGATCCATAGCCATAGCCCAAATTGCGGTGGGGCAGGGAAGCCACCAACTTGCGCCAGGCGCGATTTGCACTCAAGGGGGGATCCGCGAGGGCCGTCTCCAGAGCCCCCAAAGAAGAGGCCAGGTAGGAATAGCCTTTGCGATCGGCATGATACACCTGTGCCGGCAGCGGGATCCCTGGCAGCGTTTGGGGGAGAGCCTCTGCCGCCTGCAATGACGCGGATCCTCCTTTCCCACTGACTTCCAGCGGCTCGCCTGCCAACACAGGGATCTCCGGTCGATGGATAGAGCGGTAAGGACTCCGTCCCGCTGTCGCCACCGGCGGGGGTTCTGACGGCAAGGACTCCGTCTCCCCCGCAGGAGTGGTCGGTTGGGCCCAGGCAGTGGCGGTGCCGCGCTTCGTTGCCAGAGAGATTACCTGCCAGCCTTGGGCGCGTGCCCGCTCATCCAAGTCGAAATAAGGACTCCGTCCCGCTGTCGCGACCGACTCATCCGGCAGCTTACCGACCCACAGCCAGGCTGGATCCCCGTCGCCGGGCAAAAGGGCAAAGGCAAACTCTCCCCGTTCCGGCAACAGACGCTGCCAGTCCAGCGCCACCTGAGATTGCAAGCGCTGCAGCCACTGGCCGGGATCCACCCGCAACCCCAGGGGATTTAGGGGCTGGATCTGCCCCAGGCTCTGCCAAACTGAGACCAGATTCTCTCCGGAAATCAGCGCCAAGGTTTTATCCGGCAGATGTTGAAGGATCTGCGGGCGAAAGGCTTCTGCCGCCGGCAAGGAGAAGCCAGCGGGCGCATGCCAGAGGGCAGCACTTTCGGCCACCAAGCCGCGGAAGTTTACCCCCAACCCCAGCCCTACCGCCTGCAACGTCAGCCCATCTGAAGAAACCGCCTCTGGATTTTGCCAGAAGGCCCAACCCACATGCGCCTCCCGCAAGGGCTGGATGACCTGCTGAAACAGAGGCTGAGCCACCAGAGACAACTGCGGCAACTGCCAAGCATCGATTGCAGCCCGAATGGCAGCAGACTGCTCCGCCAACAACACGTATTGCTCGCCGAAAACGGCTGCCGAGAACCCCTGCAGGCCCGGAATCGGGCTAGACACCACCTGAATGCCCTTGTAAGTGTCCACCTGCACCGGCCTCCCGGCCAAGCTCTGCCGTTCCCACAACAGGTTCAGCTCAAATTGAGAGACTGCCGCATCCCGCGTTTCTAGGGCAACCAAGGTGCCCCACTCCGGCAAACTGGCCAAGAGGGTGCTCCTCCCCAGCCAGGGCCGCACCTCCCGCTCAAAATCAAGGGATCCCCCGGCCAGCATGGATCCCAGCCAGCCTGGGCCTTCAGGGGAGAAAAACTTTTGCCACTGCTGACGGGCAGCGCGTCGCTGGGGGGCAGGAGTTGCCGCTTGCCAAAACGCTTGCACCTCGTCCAGGGGAACAGCCAACACCAGCAGCGCTTGCGCAGAGCTGGGGGCAAAGCCCACAATGGGTGGCAGCTCCGGGTGGGCCAGCAACAAAGCCACCGGACTGCGGGTGAGCAGCCATACGACAACCCACACCACCATGGCGGCCAGAAGACCAAGCCCAATCAGGATCCCGCGCAAGAGTTGCCGTCGTCCCATATCTCAATCTCTGCACCGAGGGAGACATGGCGCGGACACCCAGGCCCTACTGCTCTGCACTGCTGGCATGAACAGGCCTAGTGAAGAAGCGCTGCCCTCAGTCATGCATGATAAAACCTTACCATGGAACAGAGGCTCATCCTGGTGCGCAAGCTGGAGCCCACCGCTGAGCAGGCGGCCAAGTTTAGAGGCACCCCACAAGCCTTTGTGATCCGCACTACCATTCCAAATGCGCCCCTGTGTGCGTCCAACGCGCAGATAACCCTGCCCTGACCAGCCCGGCGGCCATCTAAGCCCATCGGAAAACCAAACCCATGTCAGAGTTTCAACTGGTTTCTCCCTATCAACCCACCGGAGATCAA
>NZ_JANSIB010000066.1:6919-9195 GCF_047461895.1 Synechococcus sp. R55.8
CAAACCCATGTCAGAGTTTCAACTGGTTTCTCCCTATCAACCCACCGGAGATCAACCTAAGGCAATTGCCGGTTTGGTGAAGTCAATTTCAGAAGGCCATCGTTTCCAAACCTTGCTGGGAGCAACCGGAACCGGCAAAACATTTACCATCGCCCACACCATCCAGCAAATCGGCAGGCCCACCTTGGTGATGGCCCACAATAAGACTTTGGCAGCACAACTGTGCAATGAGCTGCGGGAGCTTTTTCCTCACAATGCCGTTGAATACTTCATCAGCTATTACGACTACTATCAACCGGAAGCCTATGTTCCCAGCACCGATACTTACATCGCCAAATCTTCTTCCATCAACGATGAAATCGATATGCTGCGGCACTCGGCTACCCGCTCTTTGTTTGAACGGCGGGATGTGATTGTGGTGGCCTCGGTGAGCTGCATCTATGGTCTGGGCATGCCAGAGGAGTACCTGAAGGCTTCCATCCCCTTCAAAGTCGGCCAGGAGATCAACCAACGGGATGTCTTGCGGGCTCTGGCCAGCATCCAGTACGAGCGCAATGACCTGGAGCTGGTGCGGGGGCGATTTCGCCTCAAAGGGGATGTGCTGGAAATTGTGCCGGCGTATGAGGATCGGGTCATTCGCATCGAATTTTTTGGCGATGAGATCGAGGCCATTCGCTTAATTGATCCGGTTACAGGTGAGATTTTGAACAGCCTCAGCGCCCTCAGAGTTTATCCTGCTCGGCACTTTGTAACGCCGGAAGCACAATTGGAGCGGGCGATCCTCAATATCGAGCAAGAACTGGAAGAGCAACTGGCCTTCTTTCGCAAAGAAGGCAAGCTCCTGGAAGCCCAACGCCTAGAGCAGCGCACCCGCTACGACCTAGAAATGCTGCGAGAGGTGGGCTATTGCAATGGGATCGAAAACTACTCCAGACATTTAACAGGGCGCAAAGCAGGAGAGCCCCCCGCCTGCTTGGTGGATTATTTCAAGGCCAACGATTGGCTGCTGGTGGTGGATGAATCCCACGTGACCGTGCCCCAAATTCGCGGCATGTACAATGGCGACCGTGCCCGCAAGCAGGTGCTGGTGGATCACGGTTTTCGCCTGCCCAGCGCCCTCGACAATCGCCCCCTCAAAGCCGAAGAATTTTGGGCCAAGGTTCATCAGTGTATCTTTGTTTCGGCTACTCCCGGCAACTGGGAACTAGAGCAGAGCGAGGCCCAATTTGAAACCCTGGTGGAAGATGGCAAGACCTTGAAGTTTTATGTGCAGGGCAGCGGTCGGGTTATCGAACAGGTGATTCGGCCCACTGGGGTGGTGGATCCCGAGGTGCATGTGCGCCCCACGGCTGGGCAAGTGGACGATTTGCTGGGAGAAATTTACTTGCGATTGGAACGCTCTCGGCAGGGATCTGCCGAACGGGTGATCGTGACCACCCTCACCAAACGGATGGCAGAAGATCTCACAGAATATCTCCAGGAGCGAGGGATCCGAGTTCGCTATTTGCATTCCGAGATCACCTCGATTGAGCGAATTGAAATCCTACAAGACTTTCGAGAAGGGGCCTTTGACGTGTTGGTAGGAGTTAACTTGCTGCGGGAAGGGTTAGACCTGCCGGAAGTCTCCTTGGTGGCCATTTTGGATGCTGACAAAGAAGGGTTTTTGCGAGCAGAGCGCTCCCTGATTCAGATGATCGGGCGGGCAGCACGAAATGTCCGCGGTATGGTGGTGATGTACGCCGACACCATGACCAGCAGCATGGCCCGGGCCATTGCCGAAACCCAGCGTCGCCGCGAAATTCAATTGCAATACAACCGCCAACACAACATCACGCCCAAGCCCATTGTCAAGAAAAACAGCAATGCCATCTTGTCTTTTTTGGCCATCTCCCGCAAACTTAACGACCCAGATCTGGAAAAAGCCTTTCAAGCTGCGCAAGAGATCCCTCTCTCCGAGATTCCGGAGCTGATCGGCCAACTGGAACTCAAGATGAAAGAGGCCGCCAAAAACCTAGAATTTGAGGAAGCCGCCGAGCTGCGAGATAGAATCAAAAAGCTGCGTCAACGCCTTCTGGGCCATTCTCAGGGCACCTAAAATCCTTGCTCAGATCGGCCAAAATTGAGGTCGGCTTGTGCCACCATGAGCTTACAGGGCAGCCCTCAGGGATCCCCAATTGATCGATAGGCGTTCGTACCAAACCGGCCATGCAGGACTCCGTCCCATTTCGGCGAGCAGTTCTCTTGATTGGGCTGGCGGTGGGGATAGGTCTCTGGCT
>NZ_JANSIB010000066.1:9295-15845 GCF_047461895.1 Synechococcus sp. R55.8
TCGGGATCCCTTTGACCGGCCAAGAGGGCACAGAGGTGTTGGTGGGGAACATCCCGGTGTTTCGCCTGCAGACGGCAGAGTACCCCAGCGATGTGCGGGCCGACAACGTTCGGGCGATCATCGAGCGCTTTCTCGAAGAAGGGCAGTTGCCACAGCCAGAGGTACGGGTAGCCCAGGATGCCAATGGGCAATACATCTTACGCCTGGGGGAAAGAGGCCGCTTTGAGGCCACCCAACGGTATTTGTTTACCGTCACCTATGCCGATGCTGCCGCGGAGCGCAGGGTGGCACCGGGTCAGGTGAACCTGAATGACGTGCGTCTGGTGGCCAACAGTTGGGCGCGGCGGTTGGAGCAAGCGATTGCCGATTACCGCGAAGATTTGCTGGCTCTGCAGCGGGCCCAGGATCCGCGCGTGCTGGTTCTGACCCTCCTGGCAGGGATCGCCACCCTGGTGGTGGGGTTCTTTCTCTGGCGGCTGTTCGACCGCAGCTTAACCCGTCTGCAACGCTGGTTGGAGCTTAAGGCCGGAGAGACCTGGGGCACCTGGATCGATGTGGGTGGGATGCTGCTGCGGGGCGTGGGGGTGATCCTCATCGCCGGCATCTCGCTGGATCGCGGTATCAGCTTCATCCCTGCCCTACGACCCTTTCAGCGCTCCTTTTACCTGGGCCTGGGTCGTGTGGTCGCCACGGCTCTGGGCGTTCTCACCCAGCCTCTGCCCAACTCCAGCGTTTCGATTGCCAGCTTGCTGGTCTTCCTCGTCCTCTCCATCTTGGTTTTCACCGGCGCCCACTACGTCAGTGTTGGCTTCAAGCAGCGCTTTTTGGCACGCCTGGGGCTGGATCTGGGCACCCAAGAGTCTTCGGCGGCCATCTTCAAGTACATCCTGACCCTGTTCGGCATCCTTCTGGTCTTGCCCTTCAGCGGCCTTAATCTGGGCTCCTTGGCGGTTATTGCCGGGGCGGTGGGTTTGGGGATCGGCTTTGGTTTGCAAAACCTCTCCAACAACTACATCAGCTACATTGCCATTTTGCTGGAGCGCCCCATCCAAATAGGGGATCTGGTGGAAGTGGACAACTTGCTCGGCACGGTGGAGCGCATTGGGCCACGGGCTACCGTCTTGCGCACCCTGGATCGCATCTTTGTGATCGTGCCCAACTCCCGCTTTACCGAATCAAAGGTGGTGAACTGGAGCTACCGGGATCCCCGCTGTCGCATCCACATTCCTGTGGGCGTGGCCTACGGCTCCGATACCGCCTTGGTTACCGAAGCCCTGCTCAGCGCCGCCAGAGAAAATGCTCGGGTGTTGAGCAGCCCTGCCCCCCAAGTCTGGCTCAAGTCCTTTGGCCCTTCTGCACTTAACTTTGAGCTGCTGGTGTGGATCAACCGTCCTCAAGATCAGTTTGTCTTGATCAGCGAGCTAAACTTCCTAATCGAGGCTGAGTTTCGGCGACGTGGGATCCGCATCCCCTTCCCGCAACAAGATATTCATATCCGCAGCCTAGAGGGATTTGCCCCCCTCAGTCAAAATGGCGGATCCCCTTCTTTGCCCGATACCGACTCCATTCACTCTGCCCTCAAAGAAGCGGCTCAATCGCCGGAAGACCAAAATGGTGTTTCCTAAGCTATTGCCTGCCATTGACACCCTATCGACACCATGTTGCAGCGGTTAGATGAGGTACTGGGAAGCTTTGGCAGCCATCCCCGTTGGGCTGAACTGAAGCAAATGCAAACCCTGCGGCAGCTCTGGCCCGAACTCGTCGGAGAGGCCGTAGCCGCCCAAACCTATCCTCTCAGCCTGCGCCGACAGGTGCTGCAGGTGGCCACCTCTACCCCGGCCTGGGCACAAAACTTAACCTTGCAACGCCAGATCATTCTCAGGAAACTCAACAGCCGGCTACAATCTCCCCTCAGCGATATCCGCTTCAGCTCTGGTGCCTGGCACAAGGGATCCAGCCCGGCTGCCCCCCACCCTGATGCGGAGTTGACCAGCAAGTTTTATGGCGCTCCCCGCCTAGCAGACCAAGATGGACAACGCCCTGGATCCTGTCGCAGCCCCAATCCAAAACAGCCCACCTCCGACCCGAAAGTGGCTTTCGAGCGCTGGGCCAGAGTGGTGAAGCAACAACAAACCCAGGAGAACCTGTTCCCTTGCCCCGCCTGCCGCTGTCCTACCCCTGCCGCCGAATTGGAGCGTTGGTTTGTCTGCGGGTTCTGCCATCGACAATCCTTACGCCCGCCCAGCTAACTCAGGAAACTCGAATTACGGTTGCTTCAAATGGCAATCAAACGATTCGTCAGGTCGATCCCCAACTTCTTTCTTCCTCTGAGAGAGGTTGTGGATGGTTACGTCAGCGGCAAGGAGCGCTTGGGAAGCGTCTCAACCCAGTTTGAAATGCAACTGCGAACCCTTAATCGTTCATAGCCCGATAGGTGGCCACCGAAGACGGCGATACACGGTTTAGATAGCGAAAGATCCAATACTTAAAAAGCGTATCTAGGAAAACCGGAAAAGTAGCAATAAAGCCGTAGATAAAATCGCGATTCTCCGGTACCCCCAAATGGGCAGCCAAATTACCCAGCAGCACCTCCCAACCGTGGGGAGAGTGATAACCGACAAACACATCGGTAAAGAGAATAATAATGAAAGCCTTGGCACTGTCGCTGAGGCCGTAGATCAGACGATCCAAAAAAGACTTGAGGACTTCGATTTCCTCACGCCCAATAAAGATAAGCCAGCCAAACACCAGCAGCGAAAGCAAATCAGCAAGGATATTCTTCAATCCTTCCGAGTTCCTACGGCTATATTTTTTCAGCAGTTCCTCTGCCTTCATGGACAGTTGCTCTTCTGATTCCAGATCCCACTCTGGGGGTTGATGGTGCAAAGCTCGCTCAAATTCTATTCTTTCCTTGAAAAACTCGAACTCTGACAGGGCTTTTTCTTGGAATTCGTGGCTTAGAGCCACAATGGCAGGCTCCCGTTGTTGGAAGTGATCCACCAATGGCCCAAACAGAAAGTTTTTCGAGAGGATCTGGGTGAGCAGAGGCAAAACGGCCAACAACAACAGAAAACGAATCGATACCAGTGTGCGAGTGCGAGCCTCCCGATACTCTTGGATCAGTTCCTCCTCGGCCTGGGAACTCAGCTCACGGCGGATTTGGCTGGCCGTGCGCAGAATGGAGCGGGGCAGAATCGCAGCTTTGGAAGCGACCGGGGCAGCGCCATTGCCGGAGCCTGCCTTGACAGAGACATTAGAAGAACTGGGTTGGGTTGAGGTAGGTTGTTCTGGCCGTTCGAGAGGCTCAGGTGAAGTGGAAATTGAAGCAGAGATGGGCTGGGATTTTCTGGTCGGGCGTTTGTATCGAGAAGTCACCTGATCGATAAACTGCAGTTTCTCCAAAATGGAAAGATCTCGTCTTTGGCAACCATTCTCGGAGTTTTCGCTGCTGCTTTCAGAAACATTGGCCTCAGCGGCATGGAGTTGTTGAGCTTTATCTTGGGCAGAAGTAGGGCCACTGCCATTTTGCTCGGGATCCGGCAGGCGAGAAAAGGCGCTGCTGGCTCTGAACTCTGCCAAACGCAGATCGATCTGGCGCAGTTGCCGGCGCAGTTGAATCTGAAAGTAGCGGCTGACATTCTGGCCATGTTGCCCATTGCTGCCAATGGAACCTCCCTGGAAGTATTGATCCTCAATGGCTTTAATGCGCAGGGCAGCCTCATAAGCTTGGTCGAGGGAGCGCAGGGGGGTATTCGAGATCCATTGGCCCAGCCTGCTCAATACGGATTCTCCCATTGCTCGTTCCCGTGGCACTCCCCATGGGGGTCAATCCACACATTACAGTGATCCGATTGACTAATTATTGTAACGAGTCCTGGGTGCCTAGGCGGGAATCCCAACGGTGGAGAAGTACTTGCAGAGACTGGCCCTGCCTCGACAGAAGTACAGACCGGCACCTTTGGGTCAGAGCAAACTTCAGTATCCCTTAAAGCGCTTGAGGGCAAAGCCACAGATCTGCAGCAGCCGCAGCCCCTCTCGCACATGGTGAATGTTGGAGCGACCATAGGTTCTGGGGAAATAGCGCACGGGGATATCCAGGATCTTCAGGGTGCGCTTGGCGGATCCCAGCAACAGGTCAAAATCTCCAAACGGGTCGAAATCCCCCCACTCTTGGCACAGCTTGGCAATCTGCTGGTAATCCTCCCGCCACAGGGCCTTGGTGCCACAGAGGGAATCTTTGATGCGGATGCCGAGAATGTAGGAGAGGAGAGCGGCAAAAAAACGATTGGCCCATTGGTTTAGCCGAGGCATTGCCTCTGGTTTCAGGGGATAGATAAGGCGACAACCATTGGCAAAATCACATCGCCCGGAAGCCACAGCCCGGAAAAACTTGGGCATGTCCTCTGCCTGTACCGTCAAATCGGCATCGAGGATGATCAACACATCCCCTGTAGCGGCGGCTAGCCCCTTGCGCACCGCATCCCCCTTGCCCTTGCCCTCCTGCCGTAGAGCCCGGATATTGCGGATCCCTTGGTATTCCGCCTGTACCCGCTGGATCTCGGCCCAAGTCCCGTCGCTGGAATGCCCCTCCACAAAAATGATCTCGGTGCGGGATCCCATCTCGGGCAAATGTTCCACGCAGCGGCGGATGTTGCCCGCTTCATTCCGAGCCGGAATCACCACGGTGCAGGAAGGCTGCTGCTCAGGGGGGGGATCCCAGGCAGGGTCGGGCTGCAGGCGAGCGATCGTGTACTCTGTCAGGCAGAGGGCGTTGATCCCGGGCAATGGGGCAATCACCCGGTTGATCACAGTCGAAAGGAACGGGATCCGCCGCGGCAACAACAGCCGCTTGCCCTGCTGAATGACCTCGTATCCTGCCAAGTGCAGCAGGTTGGCCACATCGGCTGCCGATAACCAGTTGGCTGCCGGCAGAGGCATCCGTTGCTTCAGAGCGGTTGCCAAGCCCAGAATCGGCTCCCAGAGCGGGTTGTGGTGGGAGAGGATCAGGCGGGTGCGTGGGGTACAGAAGCGGCGCAACTGCTGGAGAACCTGCTGGATGTCGGCCAGGTAGCCCAGGGTATTGACGAGCAAGATCACATCAAAAGGCTCCGCCAAGACGGGATCCCCTTTGTCCAGCGTGTGGGCATCTTGCACCCGGAAATGGAGATGGGGAAACTCTGCCTGAGCTTGGGCAACAATGTCCGCATCCCGGTCGATCCCCACCCCGAAGCTGGGCTGCAAGGCATTGAGCAGGGATCCCGTGCCGGAACCAATCTCCAAGATGCGCAAACCGGCAGGGACAAAAAAGCGATGCAGCCGCTCCAGATCCTCGTGGTAGTAGCGGTTTTTTTGCCGCCAGTAATACAAGGGGTGGGTCAACGCTGGCAAGGGATCCCTGGGGTATCGCTGGATAGTCTTCGATCATAAGGTGTGATCGTTTGCAACAACGGCTTCAAGCGCCTTAGATCTCAATCTGTTGGTCACCCAACCCAGCTGGATCCCCGACAACAGGGGCGAAGCCCTCCAGCGATTGCGTACCGCAGCCACATCTTGCCACCCCAGTCTCTCCCCACCCAGCGATAGCAGTACAGGGAAAAGGGAAGCATTGGCGGGCAAGTGCCAACGAGCGGGGATCTCAGCGACGACGCACTTTATCCCTTTGGCTGACAAAGATGATGGCGCCAAAGAGAGCCCCCAGCACAACTGCACCAGCCACCAAGCTCCAGAGGAAGTTAGCAAGTGAGGGAGTCATAAAAGCGTTTCCTCCTCGTGCAAATAACCATTGCCCAACGGCTTTTCGATTATACCGAGCCCTGTCACCCTTCCAAAGCCTGCCTTTGTCCCTGCCGGGCGCTGTCATTTGGTAGTTTGGTATTCCAGGGGCACCTCCTCTAGGGTTTGGCTCTTGCCGGCAAAGGGGTTATCCGGCGTTAAGAACAGCATACAGTGACATTCCTTTCGCTCCCGCATGGGTACACAGGGGCAATTCCAATAGCCTGCTTTTGCTTCTGCCTCTTTGTCTTCATAAAAACGACAGGGACACAGCGGGGCGCCCAATTGCTCTTTGTGCAGAGCCAAGCCTTCGATCACCGCCGTCGTAATTGATGGATCCGAGCAGAAAAAGGTCTCGGAGCGTTTGGCGTAGGTTTCTGCGAAATGCCGCATCAACTCAAAGCTCTTCTGTGAGGACTTTTTGTAACCACGACTTTCCATGACGATTCCCAAAAGTGGAACTAACCGGCTGTTGCTAGCAATGGGGCTCACAGCTTTTTCCGACGACGCCTCCCGAAGCCAGTACAGACGTGTAGGGGGCCGGGATTCTATTAACTCCACAGATAACTCCACAGACCTCCCACAACGTCGAGAAAAGCTGTATCTCGCTCTTCGTTGTACAGCAGACCTCTAGGCAGGACAAAAGATTATGCCCTTGCTGTTACACAAGGCAACATCTAGGGGCCGTAGCAAGAGCCAGCCTTGGCGTACTCTACAGAATACCTTGACATCCTCCCCGGCCTGAAGGCCGGAGATTCCTACCACGCTGCGCATGGAT
>NZ_JANSIB010000067.1:0-8281 GCF_047461895.1 Synechococcus sp. R55.8
CTTTGGGGATGAGTTACATTGCCATCGGCCAAACCCTTTGCCAGAGGTTGAAACTCTCTCCCTCTGAGGTGCGGGATCCAGAAACCCTTCTGCCCCGGAGGGCAGGGTGCTCTAAGTTGGCTTAACATTATTTCATGACCGGGCCTGGCCCTCACCTTGCCAAGGGCGGGTGGCCAATATCAGTGCCTAGGGATCCGGCTCAACTTCCTTCCCATTGCAGGCAAAACGACCATGGTAGGCATCTTCAAGCGCTTTTTCGGCTCGCGCGGCAAAGCTGCGGCCACGTCCTCACCGGAAACTGTTGCTAAGCCAACCCCAAAGAAAGCGAAAAACGACAATACTTTTTTTCTCGACCCAGATGAAGCCAAAACCCTTGGCAACATCGAGTATATGCGCACCCCCAGGATCGTGAAGCACACCTTCCAGGATTTCGGCAGCAAGGAGAAGGTGGAGGTGGTGGAGCAGGTCTCTTCCCTCAGCAAAGTTAAGTTGTCCACAGAGCAAGCCAAAACTCCTGAAACTGCTGCTGAGCAGGGATCCTCCGCTTCAAGCAGCAGCGGAGCAAGCCCACGCCGTCAAGGGGGATCGGACATGGATACCTTCCGCAATATGGCCCGCAGCCTAAAACGCAAATAAGCCAAACTCAGGTTGATCCCTGTCAGAGCCAACCAGAGGCTGGATCCCAGCTTTCTTCTTCACGGCAGCGGCAGGCGTGATACAACTGCTATCGAGCCGACTAATCCGCGACTGAACTTGAGGAGGAGCAATGGCAATCAAGCGAGGCACCCTGGTGCGGGCCATCCGCGAGAAACTGGAGGGTAGCTTAGAAGCGCAGGCAAGCGATCCTTTTATTCCCAACTACGTTTTCGAGACCCCCGGAGAAGTCGTGGATATCAAAGGTGACTACCTGCAAATTAAGTTTGGGGCTGTTCCCACCCCTACGGTTTGGCTGCGCGCAGATCAAGTTCAGGAGATTGCGGGTTGAATAGAAGCAGGGAATGCTTCCCATCTCCACACCCTGTGATGGGGTGAAGGGGGATCCATGGCGCTTCTGGCTGCTCCCACCCGTGAACAACTTTTGCAGCGCAGGCGGCTTTTGCGTCGGCAACGGCGCAGCCGGTTTTGGCAGGGATCCTGGCGCTTGACCAGTTCGATAGCCCTCCTGACGCTGCTGGTGCTGGGCCTACGGCAGCCCCACTGGCAAATTCGTCAGCCAGAACAGATTCAGGTAAAGGGTGCCCACTGGGTCGATCCCGCCTGGATACGGGCACAATTGCCCCTGCAGTATCCCCTCAACATTTGGCAGGTGCAACCGGCTGTTTTGGAAAGGGCTTTGCTGGGATCCCCGACCCGCCCCTCTCCCATCGAAAGCGTCCAGGTGCAGCGGCGGCTGCTGCCGGTGGGTGTCATCGTCCAGGTGCGGGAACGGCAACCTGTGGCGCGCGCGCGATGGGGCGACCAGATGGGCTGGGTGGATGTCCAGGGCAACTGGCTGTCTCCGGATCCCTACCGTTCCCCCGCGTCTTGGCCTGAGCTGGAGCTGCTGGGCTGGGAGAACCACACCCCAGAGCAATGGGCGCTGTTGCTCAGGGCTTTACAGCAGTCTGAAATTCAGATCAGGGCAGTGGATTGGCAATCTGGAGCGGGAATTACCCTGCATACTGAGCTGGGCAACGTCTACCTGGGGCCGATTTCCGACCGCTTGCCCTTGCAAATTCAGACCCTCAACCAAATGCGGGATCTGCGCCGCTACTGCGAGTGTACGCCCGACGACATCGTCCAGATTGACCTCACCAGCCCCAGTGTGCCCACCTTGCAACTTACCCCCACGGCCACCCAGGAGCGCTGGAAAGACGTGCGGATGCCCTAGCTTTGCTATGAACCCGGTGCCGGCGGTGGAGGTGAACCAATTGTGGACAGCTTATCCCGGTCATCCGCCGGTGCTGCAAGGGCTGGATCTACGGGTCGAGGTTGGGCAACATCTGGGGGTGATCGGCCCCAATGGCGCGGGTAAAACTACCCTGTTCCTCACCCTCTGCGGCCTGTTGCCCCCCTGCTCTGGCCAGGTGAGTTTGTTTGGCCAGCCGCTGCGGCCCGGCCAGTTTCGCCCTGAGGTGGGGTTGGTGTTTCAGGATCCCAACGACCAACTGTTTGCCCCATCGGTGGCCGAAGATGTGGCCTTCGGACTGCGCAATTTGGCCCGTCCTGAGGCGGAGATTGCGGCTGCCGTTCAGGCCGCCCTGCAGATGACCGGCACCCTCCATTTGGCCGATCGTCCCCCCCATCACCTCTCTGGTGGGGAAAAGCGCATGGTCGCCATTGCCGGGATCCTGGCGATGAAACCCCAGTTGGTGCTCTACGATGAGCCGACGGCCAACCTCGATTTGCGAGCCCGGCGCCGGTTGATAGTTTTTTTGCAGCAGGCTGCCCACACTTTTCTGCTGGCTTCCCACGATCTGGAGCTGATCTTGGAGGTGTGCGATCAGGTCATCCTGTTGGATCAAGGGCGGATCTGGGCCCAGGGATCCCCAGCCCACCTGATGGGCCGAGCCGACCTCATGGAAGCCCACGGCCTGGAAGTGCCCCCCTCGCTGCGCCGATAACGACAAAAGTTGAAAAGATATCAAGAATTATTTTTAAGCTGACAACATTTTTGCCTCTCTTAATAAAAAGCTATCGTGCTAATTAAAAATATTGATTTTCGTCCAGGATTGAGTGGGGATATCATTTTGTTAAGTCGGGGATCCCTTCTCTGAGCTGTCCTAGTCAATTTTGTATGATCGATTTTGTACAAGAAAGATGTGGACTTAGCTCAGAGTTGGCAGCTTTGCCTGCCTGAGTGACAGTTGCGGTTAACCCTGATGGCTCCTACAACCTGTTCTGACTTCAGTCGGAGGTCTGTGGCTCAGAGCCTTCTCCCCTCAGAGGGGGGTCTCTGGTGGCTGGGGTAGGTGTCGCCGGGAAAAGCTGTCAATCGAGATTTGGGCAGAGGATCTCTCTGATGAAATCGAAAGGAGATTGCATGAGCGAACCCAATAAGCGAGATCACTTTGCCTTGCTACTGGGTTCGACAGCGTTCAGGAACTGAGTGTGTTCAAAAGTGGAGAGTTGATATGCCTATTGCAGTTGGAATGATCGAAACCCGCGGGTTCCCGGCAGTGGTAGAAGCTGCCGACGCCATGGTCAAGGCGGCCCGCGTTACCCTGGTGGGTTACGAGAAAATCGGCAGCGGTCGGGTCACCGTGATCGTGCGGGGGGATGTCTCGGAGGTGCAAGCCTCGGTGGCTGCCGGTTTGGAGTCTGCCAAGCGGGTGAGCGGGGGTGAGATTCTCTCCCACCACATCATTGCCCGTCCCCACGAGAACCTGGAGTTTGTGTTGCCCATCCGCTATACCGAGGCGGTAGAGCAGTTCCGCACCTAGTCCCCACTTCAGTAAAGTTCGCACCCCAGAAAGTTCGCACCCCACTTTCACTTTCAGCGTAAGGAGTACCTATGGCTATTGCAGTTGGAATGATCGAAACCCTGGGCTTCCCGGCAGTGGTAGAAGCTGCCGACGCCATGGTCAAGGCAGCCCGCGTTACCCTGGTGGGTTACGAGAAAATCAGCAGCGGTCGGGTCACCGTGATCGTGCGGGGGGATGTCTCGGAGGTGCAAGCCTCGGTGGCTGCCGGCATTGACTCGGTGAAGCGGGTGAACGGCGGCCAGTTGTTGTCTTGGCACATTATCGCCCGTCCCCACGAGAACCTGGAGTACGTGTTGCCCATTCGCTACACCGAGGATGTGGCTCAGTTCCGCGAAGGGGTCAATGCCATCCGTCCCTTCACCCGTCCCTGATGCGTATTGCCATTGTGCGGGGCACCGTCACCAGCACTCAAAAGGATCCCAGCTTGACGGGCGTGAAGTTTTTGTTGGTGCAGTACGTCGATCTCGAGGGCCAGCCGCAACCCGATTACGCTGTGGCTGCCGATCCGGTGGGGGCCGGCATTGACGAGTGGGTGCTGGTTAGCCAAGGCAGTGCCGCTCGCCAGCCGCAAGGAAACCAGACTCGCCCGCTGGATGCAGTGGTGATGGCGATTATCGATACGGTCAGCGTTGGCGGTCGCTCTCTCTACAACAAGCGCGATCAACGCTAGCTGGGATCCCTTCCCTTCTCATCTCTCTTGCTGCCCTTGTCCGCCCTACTGCGTTCTAGAGGCTCACGGTTATGCCTGCTCACACCTATGCTGCACCGCCAACGCCCTGGTCTCGCCGACTGGCGGAGCCCAAGATCGATCCCACAGCCTACGTGCATTCTTTCTCCAACCTCATTGGGGATGTGCGGGTGGAAGCGGAGGTGCTGATCGCCCCGGGAACTTCCATTCGCGCTGACGAGGGATCCCCCTTCCACATTGGCGCCAGATCCAACATTCAGGATGGGGTGGTCATCCACGGCCTGGAACAGGGGCGGGTGATAGGAGAAGACGGCCAACCCTACTCCGTTTGGATTGGCAGAAACACTTCCATTGCCCACATGGCTCTGATCCACGGGCCGGCCTACGTGGGCAACGACTGCTTTATTGGCTTCCGCTCGACGGTGTTCAACGCTCGGGTTGGGGATGGCTGCATCATCATGTTGCATTGCCTGATCCAGGATGTGGAGATCCCCCCAGGCAAGTACGTGCCTTCTGGATCCATCATCACCACCCAGGCCGAGGCCGACCGGCTGCCCGACGTCCAGGATAGCGATGCCAAGTTTGCCCAACACGTGATCGGCATCAACCAAGCCCTGCGAGAGGGCTACCAGTGCAGCGAAAACCTCGTCTGTATCGCTCCCATCCGCAACGAACTGCAGCGCACCTCTAACTCAACGGCTACGGAGACGGCACCCATGACTCATTCTTCCCATCGCGGCAATGGCCGGAACGGCGGCGGATCCCCTCTCAAGCCGGAGGTGGTGGAGCAAATTCGTGCCCTGTTGGCCCAAGGCTATCGCGTGGGGCTAGAGTATGCCGATGCTCGCCGCTTCAAAACCTCTTCCTGGCAAAGCGAAAGCCCAATCGCCAGCACCCACGAGGCGGAGGTGGTGCGATCGCTGGGGGCCATCCTGGCGGAGCACCAGGGAGAATATGTGCGCCTACTGGGGATCGATCCCAAGGCTAAACGGCGGGTGCTGGAGCAAATCATCCAAACCCCCGATGGGCCGGCGCTGGTCTCTGGGATGCCCAGCCGCGTCTCGGCAGCCGCTGCTCCGGGTTCTGGGGCGGTCGGCTCTCGCTCTGGCTCAGGGCTGGAGGAGGAGATCCGGACTTTGTTGGCGCAGGGGTATCGCGTTGGCCTGGAGGTGGCCGATGCCCGCCGCTACCGCACCTCTTCTTGGCAGACCTTGAGCAATTTGAGCGGTCAGCCGCAGGAGATCCTGGCCGCTGTTCAGGCTGCCCTAGCAGAGCACCAGGGAGAATATGTGCGCCTGTTGGGGATCGATCCCAAAGGCAAACGGCGGGTGCTGGAGAAGGTCATTCAAACCCCGCAAGGCCAGGTGAGCAGCAGTTCTGCAGGAACCGGCGTGGTGGCAGATACGGCTCCTGCGGCAGGGGGCAGTGCCGGCCTGGATCTGGAGGTGCAGGAGGAGGTGCATCGGCTGCTGGCTCAGGGCTATCGCATCGGCTACGAATATGCCGACGAGCGCCGCTTCAAAACCTCTTCCTGGCAGAGTGGGCCGGCCATTCGCGCCACCCGCGGGCCAGAGGTGTTGGCTAAGCTGACGGCTGCCCTGGCGGAGCACCAGGGAGAATATGTGCGCCTGCTGGGGATCGATCCCAAAGGCAAACGGCGGGTCTATGAGCGCATCATCCAAACCCCTAGCGGAAAATCTGCTGCTGCTGCCGCGGCTCCTGCTTCTGCCCCCAAGGGATCCCCTTCTGGCACCCGCCTCAGCGCCGAGGTGGTGGCTCAGGTGCAGCAGTTGCTCAGCCAAGGCTACCGCATCGGCACCGAACATGCGGATAAGCGCCGTTTTCGCACCTCTTCTTGGCAAAGCTGTAGCCCCATCGAGGCCACCCAAGTGCCGCAAGTGGTGGCAGCTCTGGAAGCCTGTCTGGAGGAACATCGCGGCGAATACGTCCGCCTGCTGGGGATCGATCCCAAGGCCAAACGGCGAGTGCTGGAGCAGATCATCCAAACCCCTTGAGGGATCCCAGCTTTTTTTGACCTCTGTTGGTTCAAGCCCAACCCCCCAGCGATGAGGAGCACTTTGTTGGCCTCTACTTTGCCCAACTCCATGACGCTCCGCGCCTTGCCTGGCCAGAACGACGAAACTCGCTATTTTGTCAGTGGTGAGGTACAGGTGGAAGCCGGGGCGGGGATTGGGGCAGGGGTGCTGCTGCGGGCCAACCCCGGCTGTCGAATTCACATCGGGCGCGGCGCGTGTATCGGCATGGGATCCGTTCTGCACGCCTGTGGGGGATCCCTCATCGTGGAGGCGGGAGCAACCTTGGGAATGGGGGTGCTGGTGATCGGGCAGGGCACCATCGGCAAAAACGCCTGCATCGGTTCAGAAACCACAGTGCTGAATTGTTCGGTGCTCAGCCAAGCAGTCATTCCCCCCGGCTCGCTGCTCGGGGATCCCACCTATGGTTTCGATCTCCAGGAGGCGGGCGGCAGCAAGCTCACCCCGGCAGAGCCCTCGCCGGCGGCAGTGGAAATGGCTCCAGAGATGTCGCCTGAGCCGTCTCCCCCACCCAGTTCTCCGGTGGCCAATGTTGAAAAGCAAACCCGCCGTTGGCACCAAGAAAAATCCGACTCCCCAGAGACCAAAACCCATAAGCTCAATGGGATCCCTGGCCATTGGGAATTGGATCGCCTCTTGAGCAAGATTTATCCCCATCGACAGGTGCTCTCCTCTGGGGATAGCCGGCTCTAATGGCTAAACTGGCGTGAGTAGTTAGGATGCCGATGTCAACCTCCCTGGGCCTGATTCAGACGCGCAGCTTTCCGGTCATCGTGCGCATTGCCGACGCTATGACCAAGTCGGCAGGCGTGACGCTGATCGGCTTTGAGAAAACCTCGGGGGGCTACTGCACAGCCATTGTGCGGGGGGGAATTGCCGATGTGCGCATTGCCATTGAGGAGGGCATTGAGCTGGCCCGCCAGTTTGACCAAGAGGAGATCTCCAGTTTGGTGATCCCGCGCCCCCTGCCCAACTTGGAAGTGGTACTGCCGATCAGCAGCAAGCTGTCTCAACTGGCACAAAACCGCGGCTACAGCCGCCTCAGTAACTTGGCCGTGGGCCTGCTGGAAACTCGCGGCTTCCCGGCAATGGTGGGAGCTGCCGATGTCATGCTCAAAACCGCGGATGTCCAACTGGCGGCCTACGAGACCATTGGGGATGGCCTATGTACGGCCATTATCCGCGGTACAGTGGCCAACGTGGCCATTGCCATCGATGCCGGCATGTACGAAGCAGAGCGCATTGGGGAATTGCACGCGGTGGCAGTGATCCCCCGCCCTCTGGACGAACTGGAGCAAGCGCTGCCCGTGGCCAGTTGTTTTGTTGCTCAACCGGTTACCCTGCCGGTAACCCTTCCTCAAGTTCAGGAACAGGAGGTGCAGCGCAGCGATACAGCCGTAGAGCGGATCCCTGTTTATCTGGAGCCGCCTGAAACTCCCTAGCCCCCTGAGAAACCCATCTGTTGCCCAAGAAAGCCGAGCAGGGCAGAGGAGAAAAATGCTAGGCTACTGGAAGACCTGGGTCCGTGCAGCTCCGACGCCCAAACCGTGTCAGGATCGGAAGATAGCAGCACCACGGGATGCTCTGAGCAGGCGCGTCAACCCGGGTCGCCCTTTGCAGCCCTACTTCTCTCTGCTGGGTTCTCTCCTCCTTGCCCTAGCAGCGCATTACACTATGTCCGAAACAGACAATCCCCTCGCCAACTGGGCTCAAAAAGCCTTTTACTTCGGCATGGGTTTGGCGGCTGTGGCGGCGGATAATGCTGCCAAGGTGGCCAGCAAAGCGGGTATCCGTCTGATGGAGTTGCGCAAGCAGGCGCAAGCTTTGGTGGACGAGCTGGTGGAGCGGGGGGCGATGACCGCTGAAGAGGCGCGGGCTTACATGGATGCCATCGCCGCCAACGCCAACCGCAAGGGAGAAGACAGACAAACTGCCGGTCCCCGCAAGATCACCATCGACGACATTAGCAATGCCGAGGGCGAGGCAGGCACGGCCATCGAACTTTCAGAAGCGGCCCGTTTGCGCCAGAAGATCGCCGAATTGCAAGCTGAGTTGGATCGCCTCAAGGGCAAATC
>NZ_JANSIB010000067.1:8381-15777 GCF_047461895.1 Synechococcus sp. R55.8
TGCGCCAGAAGATCGCCGAATTGCAAGCTGAGTTGGATCGCCTCAAGGGCAAATCTTGAGCGGAAGGACAGCCCGGCAGGAAGGTAGGAATGCATTGCTTCCTAGCTCCTCTCCCCTTTTGCATAGCGGAAGCGGTACCGCAGAGCACTTGGGAAGTGTCTCAACCTAACTTGAAATGACCCTAAAGATTGAGGCTACCGCCAGGTGGATCGTCTCTGTGAAGTGTTAGGGATCCTCGCCCTTTAGAGCCGGGGGCAGGTCAAGGTTGTTCATTTCAGAGGTTTCAAAAAACTGCCGTGAGACAGCTTGCAATTCTCCGTCGTCGGAGAAAAGATGGGAACACCCGCCTATCTGGGCAGGAGCATCTCAATCCAATCTTGTTGAGTTTGAGCTCAGGCAGCAGGAATGAGGATCCCGTCTTCCGAGAGAAAGCGGGAGCTGAGAAAGGGACGCAGCGCCTTGGGAATGCGAATTGAGCCATCCGGCTGTTGGTGATTTTCCAGCAGGGCAGCCAGAGAGCGCCCCACCGCCAAGCCAGATCCGTTCAGGGTGTGGACAAACTGGGTGCCTTTCTGGCCGGCTTCTTTGTAGCGCAGGTTAGCACGGCGGGCCTGAAAGTCCCAGCAGTTGGAGCAACTGGAGATCTCGCGGTATTGATTTTGGGAGGGGAACCACACCTCCAAGTCAAAGCAGCGGGCTGCCGCAAAGCCCAAATCGCCGCTACACAGCTCCACCACCCGGTAGGGCAGCTCCAGCATCTGTAAGATGGCCTCGGCATCCTGCACTAGCTTCTCGTGTTCGGCTTCCGATTGATCTGGGCGAGTGACCTTGACCAGCTCCACTTTTTGAAACTGGTGCAACCGGATCAGCCCCTTGGTGTCGCGGCCATAGCTGCCCGCCTCGCGGCGAAAACATGGGGTGTAAGCACAGAAGTAGAGAGGAAGAGACTCTGCAGGGATCACCTCATCCCGGTACAGGTTGGTGAGGGGAACTTCCGCGGTCGGGATCAGCCACAGGTCGTCATCAGCACAGCGAAAACTATCTTCGGCAAACTTGGGCAATTGCCCCGTCCCCTGTAAAGCAGCGCTGTTGACCAAAAAGGGCGGGATCACCTCGGTGTAGCCGGCTGCAATGTGGCGCTCCAGCATCATGGCAATCAAGGCCCGTTCCAGGGCCGCGCCTGCCCCCACCATAGCCACAAAGCGGCTTTGGGCCACTTTGACCGCACGGCCAATCTCCAGCAACCCTAGTTTTTCGGCAATCTCGTCATGGGGAAGGACAGGATGGGCAGGTTTCAGCTCCTCACCCCAGCGACGCACCTCTACATTGTCGGTCTCATCTCGGCCAACCGGCACGCTGGGCAGGGGCAAATTGGGCAGGGTAAGCAGCCGAGCACGAATCTCCTCTTCCAGCTCTCGTTCCCGCTGCTCCAGTTGGGCGATCTCGGCCTTGAGATCCACCCCCCGCTGCCGTAGGGCCGCCACTTCGGGGCCCTGGGGATCCGCCCCCTGGCGGAGGATCTCGCCGACTTTTTTGCCGAGACTGTTGCTTTCAGCCTGCAGGGATCCCTTGCGGGTCTCCAACTGCCGCCGCTCCCGATCCAACTGCAGGATCCCATCCAGATCGACTGTGGCCCGGCGGTTTTGCAGGGCTTGGCGTACCTGTTCAGGGCGATCCCGCAGCAGCTTCAGATCCAGCACAGAGATGGTCTACCCTCAGCTCCAGATACCCGACTATTTCTTTAGCCAGCTAAACATGGCCCGCAGCTCCCTGCCCACCTGTTCAATGGGGTGTTCGGCCTCGCGGCGCCGCATCGCAGTAAGCCCTGGCTTGCCGGCCTGATTTTCCAAGACAAATTCACGGGCAAATTGGCCGCTTTGAATCTCGGCGAGGATGCGTTTCATCTCGGCGCGGGTTTGCTCCGTGATGATGCGGGGGCCACGGGTGTAGTCGCCGTATTCTGCCGTGTTGGAGATGCTGTGGCGCATTTTCTCCAAGCCCCCCTCGACAATGAGATCCACGATCAGCTTCACCTCGTGCAGGCACTCGAAGTAGGCCAGTTCCGGCTGGTAGCCCGCTTCCACCAAGGTTTCAAACCCCGCTTTGATCAGAGCCGTCAGCCCACCGCAGAGCACCACCTGCTCGCCAAAGAGGTCGGTTTCGGTCTCTTCCCGGAAGGTGGTTTCCAAAATGCCGGCCCGCGTGCCACCGATGGCTTTGGCATAGGCCATGGCCCGCTCCCGTGCCATTCCCGAGGCATCTTGATAGACGGCAAACAGGCAGGGCACCCCTTCCCCCGCTTGGTAGGTGCGCCGCACCAAGTGCCCAGGGCCTTTGGGGGCAACCATGATGACATCCACGTCTGCCGGCGGCTGGATCTGCCCGAAGTGAATGTTGAAGCCGTGGGCAAAGAGGAGCACGTTCCCCGGCTGCAGGTGGGGACGGATTTCGCCCTGGAAAACGGCCTTTTGCACTTCATCGGGCAGCAAAACCATTACCCAATCGGCGGCAGCGGCAGCATCCGCCACCGTTTTGACCATTAAGCCGTCTTGCTCGGCTTTGGGCCAGGAAGGGCTGCCAGGGTAAAGGCCAACGATGACCTGGACACCGCTATCGCGCAAATTGAGGGCGTGGGCGTGGCCTTGGCTGCCATAGCCGATGATGGCAACGGTTTTATCGGCCAAAGGCTCCAGGTTGGCGTCGGTGTCGTAGTAGAGGCGGGCCATGGTCGAGCAGGGCGTGAGCAGGTGCTTGACTAGGATAGCAGGATTGGATCCAACTTGCTGACCTCAAGCGCCGTGATGAACAGTTTTCACCCACCTTAGGCGCTTGGGCTGTACACACATGCGAGCGGTTGTGGCGATCATAACCGGCAGCCAGTGGAGCATGTAGACCAAGCCCAGGGCGGTGTGCCACCAAAGTCGCCGTCCGCGCAAGCCCTCCACCTGGCGTAGCCCCCGGTAAAAAGCCACCGTCAGGCAGCCCATCACCAGAGCGTTCAAGGGGAGCAGCACCGAGGAGTGGCCCGCCAACAGCACCCAGAGGGTGTCGGGAACCAAGGCCATCGGCAGCAAGTACTGAGAAATAAAGAAGGCCCAGAGATCCACCGTTTTGGCCATCCCCATCCGGCGACTGAGGATCCCTGGCCAGTAGTCGAGATAGCGCTGGTAGCCCCCTTCTGCCCAGCGGCAGCGCTGGTGCCAGAGGCTTTTCCAAGAGGTGACCCCTTCTTCGACGATGGCCGGCTCTGGCAGAAAGGCGATATCTACGCCCGCCAGGTGCAGCTTAAAGGTGAGATCCAAGTCGTCGGTGAGGGTGGCCTCGTTCCAGCCGCCGCACTTTTCCAAAACATCTCGCCGCACCAGTTGGCCATTGCCGCGTAGCTCGCCAATGCCCCTCACGGCCACGCGCTGCTGCTGAAAATAAGCGTCGGAGGCCATTTCCGCCACCTGCCCCAAAGTCCAGAAGTTGACCTTGGGGTTGCTCAGGGCCTTGCGCACCTGTACAGCCCCTACCATCCGTCTGCCAAAACGGCTGCGCAGGCTGCTCACTTGAACAAACAAGGGTAGAGTGCGGGCAAGAAAATCCGAGGGCACCACAGCATCGGCATCGCAGACCAGGATGATCTCCCCTTGAGTCAGGGGCAGTACCTCGTTGAGGGCACCGGACTTGCCCCCCCCTCGTCCTGGCTGCCGCCGGTAAACCCGCAGATGCGGGATCCGCTTTTGGGCTTCCCGCAGAACTTCAGGGGTGGCATCGCTGCTGTTGTCGTCGATGGCCCACAGCTCCAGATGGCTGGTGGGGTAACGGAGCTGGGTCAAGCTGTGCAACAGCCGTGGGAGCACTGCGCTCTCATTCTTGGCTGGGATCAACACAGCCACACGGGGCAAGGCCAGCCCGCCCAACTCAGAAAGCCCGCTCTGCCCATCCCGTTGCATTGGCAGGACAGAGTCATTGTTGTTAGGGTCATCGCTGTTATCTGTTGACCTGGGATCCCGGCGGGTCGCAGCGGCAGGAGGAAGTCTCAGAGGGGGCAGGGAGGTCGCCGGTTGCAGGCGAAATAAGCGGCTAATGTGGATCACCATGAACGTGGCCAAACCAACGGTGATCCAACGGGCCGTCGGCACCACATGCATCAGGCTGACCAACCCCCACACCATGGCCAGAACCAGCAGAGCCTTGAGACGGCGGCGCTGGGCCGAGGTGAGCAACCAATCGGGAAGATGAAGATCCTCGAGAGGCTCTGGCTCTGACCAGACGAACTCAGACATGGGAATCCTCCCCCGGGCGGCAATGTTACCCAACCTCGCCAGCCTGTGCGAGCGTTAACCCAAAGGCTGTTAAGAGGTTGTTACCTATTGTCACCCATTGTGTTGGCGAAACGGAGTTCTCGAGAACCTACAGGCGAGAAAAATTGGGGATCCCGACTGCCGCTTCTCCGGCAAGGGGGTGAGTAGCCTATGGGTTACCGCGAATCTCTTTGATCACCCCATCTTCCAGAAGGATCTCGACCTGCATTTTCTGGATCAGGTTGTCTCCTTTTTGGACTCGGAAGAAGCTCTCCACATTGCCCTGAAGCACTTCTTGGTTAAGCTCCAGGGTGCTCAGTTGGTTGATCTGCTGCAACAATTGGTTTTTCTGATCCAAGAGGCGGATTTTCTGCTCGTTCACGCGGCTTTTCACCGCTTCCACCTGTTGGAGCACTTGGGGGCTGTTGGGGTTGGGGCTCTGTTTCTCCAGTTCGGCAATAGCCCGCTTGCCCTGAAACTCCAGCTGTTGCATCTGAGCATCGGTGGCTTCGATCTGCCGCTCCAATTGCTCCTGCATTTCCTTTTTCCAAAGGGGTGTGACCACCACCTTAACGGGAATGTTGCGTTTGAGCAGTAATTGAGTGCCGTTGCTGACGTTGTTTTCTTCCATAAGACTCATCCAGGCAGACGACCAACCAAACCAGGGGCTTGTGCCCATTGTAGAAAGCTCCCCTCAAAAGCTCTGGGGTTGGGGAAGAGGAGCTTGACAGACCGGATCCTCCCCCGCCGAGCCGGAGAATCCATCTACCTATCCTACCGGCTGGGATCCCTGCGGTAAAGTCTTGATTTCGGGAAACTGCAGTTTTGGTTAAGGATCTTAAAGGCCGCCGCCTTGCCCTGGCACAGATTCGGCTAGCGTGAGAGGCAGTGTTCTTTTTTGCGGCAGCCATGAGTGAACTGGCTTCGACCCCCTCCAAACCCTCTGCTGGGATCACCAAGCCGGTGCGGATCGCCTCTCGAAAAAGCGAGTTGGCTTTGGTGCAGACCCAGTGGGTGATGGGTCAGTTGCAAGAACACCATCCGGGATTACCCCTGGAGCTCAACACTCTCTCCACCCAGGGAGACATCATCCTGGATGTAGCCCTGGCCAAAATTGGAGACAAAGGTCTCTTCACCAAGGAATTGGAGGTTAGCCTGCTCAACGGCAGCAGCGACTTGGCGGTACACAGCCTTAAAGACTTGCCCACTCGCCTGCCGGAGGGCTTGGTGTTGGGGGCGATCACGCGGCGGGAGGATCCCCTGGATGCTTTGGTGGTGGGGGAAAAGTTCCGGGATTACCGACTGGCCACCCTGCCAGAGGGGACGGTGATCGGCACTTCATCGCTGCGGCGGCTGGCCCAACTGCGCCATGCCTTTCCCCACTTGCACTTTAAGGATGTGCGGGGCAACCTCAACACCCGCTTGGCCAAGCTGGAGCGGGGAGAGTACGATGGCCTGATTTTGGCGGTGGCCGGCTTGAAGCGTCTGGGCAAAGCCGACCGGATCCACGAGGTGCTGGATCCCGGCGTGTCTCTGTACGCGGTTGGGCAGGGATCCCTGGGAATCGAGTGTCGGCAGGGAGATGAGCGCATCCTCGATTTGGTGCGACCCTTGGCGGATGTGGAAGCGACGGCGCGCTGCTTGGCAGAGCGAGCTTTCCTGCGGGCTTTGGAAGGAGGGTGTCAAGTGCCCATTGGCGTTCACAGCCAAGTCCAAGGGGAGGCGCTGCACCTAACCGGTATGGTGGCCGACCTGGATGGCCGGCGGCTCATCCGCGATACTCAGACGGGATCCACCGCCGATCCCGAGGCAGTGGGGATGGCTCTTGCAGAAAAGCTAAAACAGCAGGGGGCCGACGAGATTTTGCAGGCCATTTTTGCCCAGGCCCGCCGTTAGGCTTTTCCACCCTTTCTGAGTAAGCTTTGAGGTCTGCAGCCAGGGGGAGTTGAAGAAAAGGGGGGCACGGAAGTCCCCCCTAAGGCAAATTTCACTCAACTTCAAATGGGAAACTCGCATTCACAGCAGCAGTATCTAAGCTCTAGCTTAGCTTCCAAAACCGCCGTATCATCCTGAACTACTAGGGTCACTCTGTTGTTTGCAATCTCTGCAGGCGAGAGGGTTAGGGTTTTGGTGAAGGTTTGGCCAGGCGGACTTGGGGAAGTATACAAAAACCCCGCTTGAGTTGAAGTCCCGCCGTTGAATAGGTAGTACCTGTCGTTCCCGGCATTAGGAGCTGTGTTACTTGTTGCCTGCAAGTTATTGCGATAGGTAAACGTAAGGGTGCCTCCCATCCGGCAGCCTATTCTACAAGGGGGGCTCCATTGGAAGGTATGAGCAAAGAGTTTATTGGCTTGGCGCTCTCCCCAGTTGACTGTCCCGAAAGGGCCCTGGAGAGTTGTCCAAATTTGGGGTGGAACCTCCGATGGCAGGGGGGAAGCAGGGTTTGGCGGAGGAGCGCTGAGGGTTACTGAGCGCAACACCATGGGTCTCGAGCACGGAAGGCCAGGCAGAGGTCTTTGCGAAGGGGGGAAAGGAACCTGGCGGAATAGCTCATCTACAGTTTCTGAGGATTCTGCCGGAGCTATGGGAACTGGGGAGGGTATCGATCTAGGCACAGAAGGCATAGGCTGCCTAGCTGGCCCTGGAGCCTGAGCCACCAAAAAATGATCTCGAGCCAAGGCAGTACCTGGGAGAAAACCACTCTCCCAAAACGGTGTGAGTAGTAGAGCCAAAATGCCCAGGTGAAGCCCTGCTTTCATCTGTGTTCTCCAAACCTTAAAAGTATAGAGATGCCCGTTCTTCCTCAGTTACAGCTAAAGCCGACGGAGAGGAAAAATAATCTGGTAGCAAAGACTTTCCGGAATACGAGCAGGTTCCTCAAACCTTGTGAAATTTAATTAAGCTTAATTTAGGTCTTTGCCTTAAGGTGCGCTTAGTTAAACCAAATTAAACCAAGCGGACTTGGCTTCCCAGAAGGGAAAGAAAACTTAGGATCTGGAGAAGATGCGCCGCTCAAACTTCAGCCCAATCCAGATCACCCCGATCCCACAAACCACCAACGCCACCGACTTGGCCAACAGGCCGGTTGGGTACTCGAAAAAGCGGGT
>NZ_JANSIB010000068.1:0-15675 GCF_047461895.1 Synechococcus sp. R55.8
CTCCCGGCACTGACCCTACGGGTACAGTGCGGGGCTCCTGCGATTTCTAGCTGACGCGACAGAGATTTAGGGGTTTCCTTATCAATCCTCTGCAGTTGCGTTTTGCTGCAAATCTTAGGTTAGAAACGCTCAAATTACCTCAGAGCAAGGGTTTCCGCCATTGTCATCACTGAGGAAATAGCCAGAATAAAAGTAGCCATCGACCCAGCAATGGGCGCTACGACAACTCGGTGAACGAACGATGTTTCCCTCTCTTTTAAATCCACGTGCAGCAGGCATACTCCTATCGGGAGCTGTCTTGGGCATCCACTGCCAGGTGGCCATGGCCGCCCCCTTCCGCGACACCTTTGGCCACTGGGCCCAAGCCTACATTGAGACCCTCTCCGCTCAAGGAGTGTTGAACGGCTTCCCCGATGGCACCTTCCGCCCCAATGAGCCGGTTACCCGCGCTCAGTTTGCCACCATTGTCAATACCGCTTTCCGCCTCCGCAATACCTCCGGTACTTTCATCGGCTTTCGGGATGTGCCCCCCACCCACTGGGCAGCCAGCGCCATCTCGACGGCAGCAGCCAACAACCTGGTGGCAGGCTTTCCCGATGGCACCTTCCGTCCTGAGCAGCCCGTTACCCGCACCGAAGCGCTGGTGGTTTTGACCAACGCCATTGGCAACACGGGAGCGATCCCAGCCGCTCAGCCCGGAGATCTCTTCAGCCGCTACCGAGATGCGGCAGCCATCCCCAATTGGGCCCTGGCACAACTTGCGGCGGCCAACCGCGCCGGGTTGATCGTCAATTATCCAGACCCGATGCTCTTGGAACCCAACCGTCCCGCCACTCGCGCCGAGGTAGCAGCCTTCACCCACCAGGCCATGCTCAGCCGGGGATCCTTGGTGGCGCAAAACCCAGGGGGATCCCTCTCCGGTTCCCAGCCGGGCTTCGACCTGCGCCTTTCCACGCTGGCGGCGGGCACCCTGATGCAAACCACCACCCCCTTCAACGAGCGCCTCTTCATTGCCCCCAACGAAACCCGGCCCATGTCTTTGATCGTCCGCAACCCGATTCGCAACGCCCAGGGGGATATTCTGGTGCCTTTTGGCTCACGGGTGGATGGCCGCTTTGAGCCGGCCCCAGGGGGCACCCGTTTTGTGGCGGAAAGCATTATCGTCAACAACCAACTGTTCCCCTTGGCTGCCCAATCGGACATCATCCACGATGTCAAGGATCCCCGCTACACCACCACAGGCAAAATCATTCAGGATGCGGCCATCGGTGCAGCAGCAGGCGCTATTCTCGGCTTGGTAACCGGAGACAATGCCATTGCCACAGAGGAAGTGCTGGGGGCAGGGGTGGCCGGAGCGGTGATCGGCAATGTAACGGCGCCGCAGGTGGTGGTGCTGGATCCCAATCAGGTGATCGAGTTGCGCCTCACTCAGGATCTGGCGCTGGCCCCGACATCCCGATAACCGGTGCAAGGCCGGAATAAGCGGTGTCGGCACGGCTATCTCCCCAGCCAATCCAAAAGGGTTGTTCCCCCCAACCACAGGCCGATCAAAATGGAAGTGGTCAGCAGTCCTCCTGCTACACAGATCAGGGATCCCAAGCTGCACAGGATCCCGTCTTCTTCCAGGAGGCCAAAGGCGGTGACGAAAACCCCCATTGCCGGCAGGGTGTTGGTGCCTGGAACGGGGATGATCATGGAAATCCCCATCAAGCCGATCCAGGTGCCCAGCCAGACTTGGCCGAGCCGTGTGGTGCAAAGCTGCTTCCAACGGGGGCGGGCAATTTTTTCAATGCGCTGCAACCATGGGATCCCAGCCTGCACCCACTTTTGAAAATGCTTCCGTTCAATAGAGGTCTGCAACACCCATTTCGGCAGCCAAGGAGTGGTTCGCCCTGCCAGCATTTGTGCGGCCAGCAACAGGATGACCACGCCAAAGGGAGTGGAATAGCCGGGAGCCGGCAGAGGCAAAGCAGAAGGGAAAGAGAGCACCGCCAAAAACAAGCCAAAACTGCGCTCGCCCGCCAGTTTTAGAATGTCTTCGATGCGGATCAACCCTTCCGGGGAGGGTTCGGGTTGCTCTGGGCTCTCGGGAAGGCGGGAAAACCGGGCTAGCTCTTGAGACAGACGGGCCATAGAGGGGGCAGGGCTGGAGCGGGCAAAGTTTGGCAACGGGTGGGCACTACCTGGAGGGCCAACGATAGCCTACTGCAAATTCAAGTTGTGTTGGATATCTTGAGCAAAGGGGTGGTTTCGGAGAGGTGACATGCTCGGTGACAGGTTCAAGAGGGCCGTAAACATCAGCAGCCTTGAGCGACAGCAGAAGGCTCCGACTCAGTTCCGCAAAGGGGGGCGTGGGCTGGGATGGCTCCTGCTGCTGGGATCCCTGTTGATGGTGGGGCGCGGTGTGGCCCTGGCAGAAGCGCAGTTGGAGGTGGGCACTTCCACCACCCTGTCCCCGCAGGCAGCTCCGCCGGTGTTGCCACCCCCCCCTGTGGGAGTCCGACAAATTTCCCTGGATACCGATCCCGAACAAACTGCCGATATGCCCCTTTCCCTGATGGCCGAACAGGTGCTGGAGGCGGTGTGCGAAGCGCAAATTGATGCCCAGCGGGCCTTGGCTCTCATGCCCGACCTGAGCGAATCCCACATCCGTGCTGCCTGTCCGAAGCGGCTGATCCCCAAAAGCTGAGAGGTCGCCCCCAAGTTGGCACCGAAGATTAGCCGGAAATACATTATTGTGGCGTTATTGTGGATCCAAACCCCCGTCCTTATTGCTATTTGGGTGGCGTTGTTGGGACAGTTGCAGCCGGTGGGAGTATTGGTGGCGGCCTTTTTGCACTTTTCTTCGAGCAATCTGCATCTGTCTCACTTGAAACAATAGAGGCCATAGCACACTAAGGGATCCCTAAACCAAGCCCTGATTCAAGATCTCGCGGGAACGGGCGATGGCTGCTCTCAAGTTGGCCCGCTGGGTGTAGCGCATCGTCATGGCGGCAGTTGTGTGGCCCAGCAAGTGCTGAATGTGTTCGGGGGCAACGCCGCGATCCAGCAACAAGGTGGCAAAACTGTGGCGAAACTGGTGGGGGGTTTGATGTCCCGGCTCAGGCTCGGTTAGCTTGAGCACAATATGCCGCAGGCCATCGTAGGTGAGGGGGCGCCCCCGGTAGGCCAAGCAGCGAGATTGGGAAACAAACAAGGGATCCGTCGGCGCGCACGGGCCCCGTTCTCGGCTCAGATACTGTTGCAACAGCTCGGAGAGGGGATCCCCTACTGCCACAGCGCGAGGTTTACTCCCCTTGCCACAGCGCACTTCCAACAGGGATCCCTCGGGGCTGATTTGAAAATCTTGAACGGTTAAGTCCAACAGCTCCTGGGCCCGCAGCCCGCACTCCAGCATCAGGCGAATCAAAGCCGCGTAGCGCAGAGAATGGTTCTGGGCCCGCTGCAACACCCGCTGTAGCAATAACCGATCCAGATCGCGGGGCAAACGAGCGGGTAGGCGGGCAGGTCGAATGGCTTGAGTGGGCAGGGGATCCTGAAGGTAGCCCCGTTGGCTGGCCCATTCAAAAAATTGCTGCAAGGCCAACCGCTTGAGGTTGTAGGTGGCCGGGGAAGCGGGCGGATGGATCCGCTGGCCAGAGCGGCTTTGGAATGGTCGCCCTTTCAAGCTGTTCAAAAAGGACTGGACGTGGGCAGGCTGCACCTGGGGCAGCGGCACGGGGCAAGTTTTGGCAAACTGCTCCAGAGCGATGCGATAGGTGCGGCGGCTAGCCGGGGCCAGATCCCGCTGCCGCTCCTGCAAAAATTGCGCCGCCAGATGGCTGAGGCTGGGAACAGGGCCAGTCGGCTGACTCTGGGGATGGGTCTCCTGAGCCCAGCCCGATCGAGGCTCCCTCATCCTGCCACCTCCATCCCTCTGCTAGCCCTTAACTTTATCCTCAACTTGTGGCCAGCTGCTGTCCAGAGAGGGATCCCGACCTGAGAGTCGATGGCTACTGGCCGGGCAGCAGGTGTTGGGTGATGAAATCCGTGTACACCTCGCCCCGCAAAAAAGCCTCGTGGCGCAGGATCTGCTGGTGGAAAGGGATCGTGGTGGGCACCCCGGTGATGGCACATTCCCCCAAAGCCCGCTGCATGCGGCGGATGGCTGCTGCCCGGTTAGGCCCCCAGACGATCAGCTTGCCCAACAGCGAATCGTAGTAGGGGGGAATGGTGTAGTCGGTGTAGATGTGGGAATCCATGCGCACCCCCGGCCCCCCAGGGGGCAAATAGGCACTGATCGTGCCAGCGCAAGGCCGAAACTGCTGCTTGGGATCCTCGGCGTTGATGCGGCATTCGATAGCATGGCCCCGCAACTCCACATCCTTCTGGCGAAAGGTCAGGGGTTGACCTTGGGCAATGCGAATCTGCTCGGCAATCAGATCCAGCCCGGTCACCATCTCAGTAACCGGATGCTCCACCTGGATGCGGGTGTTCATCTCGATGAAGTAGAACTGGCCATTTTTGTCCAGCAAAAACTCCACCGTGCCCGCTCCCACATAATTCACCACCTTGGCCGCTTTCACCGCCGCTGCTCCCATGCGGGCGCGCAAGCTTGCAGTCAAAGCCGGGCTGGGGGCCTCTTCCAACAGCTTTTGATGCCGCCGTTGAATGGAGCAATCCCGCTCGTACAGATGCACCACATTGCCCTGGCTATCCGCCAAGATCTGAAACTCCACATGACGGGGGCGCTCGATGAACTTCTCCAAGTAAACCCCGCCGTTGCCAAAGGCTGCTTGGGCTTCCCCCTGAGCGGTGCGCAGCATCTTCAGCAGCTCCTGGGCATCCCGCGCCACCCGCATACCCCGCCCCCCGCCACCGGCGGTGGCTTTGATGATCACGGGGTAGCCGATTTTCTCCGCCAGCTTCACTGCCTCCTCCTCAGAGGTGATCAACCCGCGGCTGCCCGGCACCGTCGGCACCCCCACCGCTTGCATGGTCTCGCGGGCCGTGGCCTTGTCGCCCATCTTGCGCATCGCCTCTGGCGAGGGGCCGATGAAGATCAAGTTGTGGTCGGCACACATCTCGGCAAATTTGGCATTCTCCGCCAAGAACCCATAGCCCGGATGAATGGCAGTGGCCCCGCGGGTGAGGGCTGCCGAGATGATGTTGGGAATGTTGAGGTAGCTTTTGGCCACCGGGGCATCTCCTACGCAAACAGCCTCGTCCGCCAGTTGGACGTGCAGGGAGTTCTGATCCGCAGTGGAGTAAACGGCCACAGTTCGGATCCCCATTTCCTGACAGGTGCGGATGATGCGCAGGGCAATCTCACCCCGGTTGGCGATCAGGATCTTGGTGATGGGCGGCATGAGGGAGGTTCAGAGCAGAGAGATAACTTGACCGCTAAAGCCAGCAGTCTGTGAACGCAAGGTTAAGTTTAGGTGCTCATCCTACTATGCCAACCAGAGGGAAGAATAGAGAAGGCTGGTGGGGATCCCACATTCAGTCCATCCAGTCGACAACCTAGGTAGGACTGAGGCTACAGGGATCCGGCTGCAGCAGAATCCCGGTGGGGGCAAACTGCGTCACCCAAAACTCTACATCCTGAAACTGGTGACGCAGGGTGTTGCGCACTTGGGCGGCCAGCTCCAGGCTGGGCATGATTCCGAAGACCGTTGGCCCCGACCCCGACATCAGGGATCCCAGGGCCCCCGCCGAGAGAAGAGCTTGGCGCAGTTCCCCTACAATCGCGTACTCCGGCAAAACCACCTGTTCCAAGTCATTGCGCAAACTCCTGGCTAACGCCGGCGGATCCTGACGGCTGAGAGCCGCCAACGCCTGCGGCAAGGTGGGCAGTGTGGGTTTGGGTAGGGCATCCCCTCCCAAGCTCCCCTGACGAGAACGAAAGGCTTGATAGGCCCAGGCAGTCGAAACCCCCAGGTGCTTGGGCTTGGCCAGTAGCACAGGGATCCCTTCCCAATCGGCCAGCGGCTCCAAAACTTCCCCGCGCCCGGTGGCCAGTTGCGTTCCCCCCTGGATACAGAAGGGAATGTCGGATCCCAAGCGGGCTGCCAAACTCTGCAACTCTCCCACCGTCAGGCCCAGCCCCCACAGTTGGTTCAACCCCACCAAAACCGCCGCCGCATCAGCCGAGCCCCCCGCCAAACCTGCTGCCACCGGAATGTGCTTTTCGATGTGAATCTCCACGCCAGCGGCAGAGTGACACTCTTTTTGCAGCAGCTCAGCGGCTTGATAGGCGAGGTTGCGGGCATCTGCAGGCACTTCTGGACGATCGCAGGTGAGGTGGATCCCGTGAGGACGGCTCTTCAACTGCAGGCGATCCGCCAAATGAATGCTCTGCAACACCATCGCCACCTCTGAATACCCGTCAGGACGGGATCCGAGGATTTCCAGGTAGAGGTTGATCTTGGCGCGGGCAATCAGGGTACAGGCTTGCATGGGGTGAAAATCTGGGTCAGCAACAAGTCTCAACTCCCCTTAGCCTGTACAGACCTGATCAAAACACAGACTTATCCGGGGAGGTCTCCCAGCCTGATTCTAGCGGCAGTGGATCCCCTCTCTAGCTGCCAGAGCGAGGCCATGGCCCCAGCCACTCTCCACCGCGAAAGCGCCAGCGGGGAAACAAAATGCGCATCACCACCCAAGCGCTGAGGTAAAGGCAAACCCAGACCACACTGTAGTGGAGAATAAAATCTCCCACGTCAAACCGTTGGGTTGGGATATAAGGAAGACCCACCACCTTCAAGACTGTACCCAAAAAAAGCCCTTCCCAAATGCCGGCCAAAAGCTGAAGGATCCCAGGCCAATCGTGATCCCACATCCACCCCATCAGGTAGTTATAAACAACATCCCAAACACAGCCAAACAGACCTACGTAGAACAGCACCCAAAAATAGGTGAGGCTGCCGCCATGTCCAGTGATCCCAAAATAAAAGGGTAAACTTGCCAAAACACCAACGGTGGCCAATAAGAAAATGCGAGTTTGCCAGCGGCCAATCAGGGTCGGAGTCATCTTTTCCTCCAGCAGTTTTGCCTATCGAGATCATCAGGATCCGTGTCGCTCCCAGTCTGTTTGAGGGAACCTTCTGGCCCTCACCCCCAACCCTTCCCCCTTTGGTATAGAAGAGTTGGGGATCAACGCAACACCCCTTTCACCAGGTTCAACGGGATGGGGAATAGCCATGATGTGTCGCCAACAATAGCGTTGATAACCATAAACATCCGGCAAAATCCAGGAGCGTTGCCCAATGTCGGCAAGCTAGGGGCTGATGTTTAGGGCCCACTTGCACCATTGCCACAGGGATCGGATCCCTTCTAAGCCTTTGACCCCCGGTGCCCGCAGTCGAGCCAGGTGTTCCACCGAGCGATGGGCACAGTACTGTAAACCCAAAAACGTATCCACCGGCGCATAGGGCCCGCCCAAGGTGATGATCCCGGCAGCGTACATTCGCCCATCCCGGTTGCGCATCTCCACCAGCTCAAAGTCGTTGGAGACATGCAAGCGCCCGTGAGGATTGAGGGGCAGGTTGTAGTGGGTAATTAGATCGTTGAGGAGAGGATTGGTCATGGGATCCGAAACCAAACCCGTACAGTCGATAACGAAATCGGCCTCCACCTTTAATTGCGTGTTGTTGTGGGTACCTCGAATGTAGGTTACCGGCTTACCCTTGTCGCCGGGAACCACCGACTCCACCTTGCCGAACACAATCGAGTACCAGCCCTCTCGCAACCCTTGCCGCACGATCCGCCGCCATTTCCGCCGACTTGCTGTCGTGGTGCCGCCCCAAGCTTCCAGCAGTTCGCGCCGTTCCAGGGGGGTCGCCGCTTCCAATTTGGCACGCAGAACTCCTCCCCAAGTGCCCTTGGGCCAGTTGAAGGGCTGAAACTCCCAATGGTTATCCACTGCCCGTTTGGCTCGTCCGAAGCGATTACCGCTTTTGGGCGCACGGCTCAGATGCACCACCGAGATGCGGGGGTTGACTTTGCGGGCTTCGTAAAGGCGTTCCATCACCTGAGAGGCGACGATCCCAAATCCCCGAATTAGGACGGTGCCACCTTGTTTCTCCAACTGCTCATAAACGTGATCATGAGGCTCATAGCCGTGTACCACCGATCTCAAATCTCCTGTTTTTTCGCGAAACTCCTGCAGGTCGTTGAGCAACTTGATGGCCGGATATCCAGTTGCCAAATGGAGATACTTGGCCACCATAAAACGGTGATCCGTATGGCCGGGCCGCGTTGCCGAATAGGCCACCACATATCGCCCATCCTCCGTTTTGCGAATGGCGCGAATATGGCCGTAACACAACATTTGCTCCCAACCAATTCGGGCTGCCTCCCGATCCATTGAGGCAAATACATCCCCCGCCCGCGGCGTATAGGTATCTGCCAACAAGGGCTCACTAAATACCTGCCACAAAAAGCCGAATGCTTCCAACAATCGGCCGGAGAAAAAGGAACGCCAAGCATCCCGCAGAGCATAGCCAGGCCAGCCCCAAATGTTGTCTGGACAAGAATCGGAGCCAGAGCGAATTCGCTTCCAGCGGGGGATCTGGCAGTTGGTCAAAAGCCGTTCATACCGTTCGTAGGGTTTGCGGGCAATGCTGATGACGCGGATGTGTTCCGGTCTGACCCCGTAGATGCGCAGGGTATCCACCCAGACAAAGCTGCCGATACCGCCGCCCAAGGCCAAATAGAGGGTCTCTTCCACAGGCAGTCCGGTGGCTTTGAGGGCGCTCAGGGCAATTTGCTCGGCTCGAAACAAATCCGGCGGGGGAAAATCCGAGCCAGCCCGCACTTCAGGAAGCTGCTCTGGGGCAAAAACCACCGTGGAAGCCGGGGGAACCTCAAATGCGGTGTCGGGTTGGGTGGCCGGGCGAATCAGTTCGGTGCGCGGCTCCAGCAAAAGAGTAGGGGTGGCGGTCAGAAGGGTGGCATTGGGATCCCTGGGGGACACCAAACCCACGGTGATGCTGTAGGGGCCAAGCTCCACCACTTCTCCCCCCTGGAGCACCCGGCGTGCCTGACGGATTTTTTCCCCATTGATGCGGCTGCCGTTGGCACTGCGATCTTCATAGATGACCTGGCCATCCTCACCGAGATAGACGAGGGCGTGATAACGGGAGATCTCCTGGCTGGCAAACACAGCCCGCGCCACTTCTCGACCTTGCCATTCCTGTGGCAATTGGGCCAGCTCCCTGCCCAAGGCAAGAGGCAATGGAAAAATCAGCTCCTGCTGTTCTTCGGTGATGGGATCTTCCCAGCTCAGTTGAATTTGCATAGCTTCTGCTCACCTTTACAAAGATCATGTACAAAGATCATGAAGAGGCCATTGAGAAAACACAGAACAGCGCGACCTCACAGGTCACTTTTGGTTTGCCCGGGATCCCTTTTTTCTATCCCCCACGGACTTGGATCAGCCACTGGGATCTGTAAGAAGAATTAAGAAGAATAGAAAGGGTTGGTCCTCTAGAGAGGAGGTTGTGGGGCTTTGCCAGCTTCTGGAGGAGGGATCACCAAGGTAGCGCTCAAAACCAAATGTCCACAGTAGGGACAATTCTGACCCTGATATTCCGGGGGTAGGTAGTGAGGGTTTTCCAGGCGGCTGCACTTAACCTTGAGGGTGTCCAAAGTGCCGCGGCTGAGGGGAACCCCCTGATCCTTCCTGGCCACTTCTATAGACTTCACCCTCAGCACAATGTGCCCCAACTGAATTTGGCTATTGGCCTCAAGCGCAGGCTCCTCCTGAATCATTTTTCGGCCATTCACCCAGACAGGGTTGGGCTGCTTAGGAGGCAAACGATCCCGAGTTAAGTTGCGAATGTGAAAGTTTAAGGTTTTGGGATCAAAATAAAGCCCGGCGTGAACTCCTGAGACCGAGCGAGTTGGGTCATTGAGCACCACATCACAGCTGGGATCCCGTCCAATGGTAACCAGCTTAGAGGGGACAGGCGAAACCGTTTGCGATCGGCGCCGGTCGGCCTCGGTCCATTCTAAAGTGAGTTGACACACAATCCCATTCTCCACCGTTCAGCGCCTCCATTCCCTAGATCGGCTTCAGCATATCCAAAGGTCAGCTTGGGGAAAGCAGAAGATGTCTTTTTCGTCAAAATTGTTATCTTTTTGGATAACTATAACCTACTCCCCTGACCAAAGGCTTGCGCTGATCCGGATCACCTGAGTTGGGATCTCCGAGTTACATTCCTGCTGGAGACCGTGCCCAAACGCTCCGCGCCGCTTCCGCGACCACCCTCAGCTCCTCTTCCAGAGGGAGAGGGGAGCCAGACGGAAAGGTTTCATTCATGATGTTTAGACCATGATGTTTAGAGTGACTACATACTCGACTTTATCCCCACCCGATTTGAAGCAACAAAACTCGATCTCCTCAGGAACGGCGAGGCCGTTCAAGTTTGACCGAGGTGGCCTGATCCCTTGGCCGGAAGCCTCAGAAATCCACCTGAGAGATAGGGCCTAGAGTGAGTTTTGAGTTTCTGGGGATCCTGCAAGACTAGTATCCTCTGTGTCTTTATCCAAACCGTTTTCAAAGCACTCCGGTAAATGGGAAACTGCCGCTGCCCAGCCGCTCCTGCCGATCGAACACACTGATGGTGAGCTGATGGGATCCCGTTTGAGTGAGGGTAAAGCGATTCTGGGTCAGGGTCAGCCCTGTAACGGTGCAGGTGGTCGCCCCAACGAAGCAGCCGGGCAACTGAGCAGCATCAAAAGCTCCCAGGGTTACGAAATTGCCCAGTGGGGTGGTGACGGAAGCCAAAAAGGCGTTGGAACCCCGGATCCCGGCAGGGGCCTCTACCCGGAAAGACACCACAAAGGTTGGAGTTTGCCCCACCAAGACGGTGCGCGGAGAGAGATCAGTAATGGTGAGGGATGGAGCAGGTATGGGAGGCGGCAGGGGCAGAAGATCGCTGCTGCCGGTCGTGCCCCCACACCCCACCAGAACACTGCTCAGCAGCACCAGCACTGGGATCCGTTCATGCCTTCGCTGCATGGTTTTCCTCCACTCCAAAAGGTCTTCTTTTTTTGAGCTTATTGTCTAGAGTTTGTCTCCACCAAGCCAGCGGGCGGAAAGGAGAGAACCTGGCGAGAAGCAGCCTGGGATCCTTCGCTTATTCCCCTTGCAAAAGGTTTTGGCAAGCTGTGGCAATGGCCCAGTCCTCTTGGGCTGAGATCACCAGAACCCGCACCGGAGCATCCGAAGTGCTGATATCGCAGTTGCGGGGGGATCCGGCATTCAAAACCGGGTCGATCTGGATCCCTAAAAAACCCAGATCTGCACAGGCTGCCGCCCGCACCGGTGCTGAGTTTTCCCCAATCCCCCCAGAAAACACCAGCGCATCCAGCCGATCTAAGCTCATGAGCATTGCCCCAATCTGGCTGCGCAGACGGTGGACAAACAGATCGAAAGCCAGCTCCGCCCGGGCATGGCCTGCCTCCATTGCCTCCAACACAACCCGCATATCGCTGCTCAGGCCGGAAACGCCCTTCAACCCCGATTCTCGGTTCAAGATCCGATCCAGTTCATCCACACTCATGCCCTGGCGCAACTGATGGATCAAAATGCCCGGATCCACTGACCCCGACCGGGATCCCATCATCAAGCCCTCCAGGGGGGTGTAGCCCATGGTGGTGTCCACACTTCTGCCCCCGCGAATGGCCGCCAACGAGCAGCCGTTGCCCAGGTGACAAGTGATCAGCCGCAACTCCTCCAGGGGTCGGTTCAAGATCTCGGCAGCGCGACGGGCGCAATGCTCGTGGTTGATGCCATGAAACCCGTAGCGGCGGATCCCTTGTTCAGCCCAAGCGTAGGGAAGGGGGTAAAGGGCTGCGGCCAGAGGCATTTGCTGGTGGAAGGCGGTGTCGAAAACGGCCACCTGAGGGATCCCCGGCAACAGTTGCCTTAGCAGACGGATGCCAGCCAGCGCAGCAGGGTTGTGGGCTGGGGCCAAGGGGATCAATTGCTCAATCGCCCTCTCCACCTCTGGCGTAATTAAGGTGGGCTGCCGGTACAGGGATCCCCCATGCACCACCCGATGGCCGACGCCGCCGATCTCAGCCGCCTGCGGGAGCAGGGATCCCTCCCCTTGCCAGAGGCTTTGAAACAGCGGGGCCAGTTGGCCGATCCCTCCCTCAGGTGAAGCGGAGGGAAAAGATTCCCACCTACTGCCTCGCCGACGAGTCTGGATGAGGGCCTCCCCCGGCTTGTAGGTGAAATCCACCTGGGCTTGCCAGATGGGCGTGGCCTCCACCCTTCCCTCAACCGTCAGAAATAGGGAGGATTTGAGGCTGCTGGAACCGGCATTGACGACCAGAATATTCACAGCGTGTCTTCGTTGGCCTTCGCACTGCTGGGCTTAAGGCCTATAGCCCGCTTGCTTGAACAGAGCGGTTGACTACCCTGCCGCTAAGGATGACCATAGCATTAAAGCCCTCCTGCAGCTTCCTGAGGCCAAGGCGAACTGCGTAGCGGTAGGACGGAGCTTTAGACCCAATTTTTTGGGTAATCTGTTCCCCTACTTCTGTTGCCCTCCATCCCACTGGACTAACGCTGCTTATGCCCAGAGTCATCGTCACAGATCCCATCGATCAGGCGGGGATCGACATTCTCTCCCAAGTCGCTCAGGTGGATGTGCAAACCCAGCTCACCCCAGAGCAGTTGATCGCGGTCATCCCCAACTACGATGCCATCATGGTGCGCTCCGGTACACGGGTTACCCGAGAGGTAATCGAGGCGGGGACGAACTTAAAAATCATCGGGCGGGCGGGCGTTGGCGTTGACAACATCGATGTGCCTGCCGCAACCAAAGCCGGGATCCTGGTGGTCAACTCCCCAGAGGGCAACACCATTGCCGCTGCCGAGCACGCCATTGCCTTGATGATGGCCCTCTCCCGCCACATACCCGATGCCAATGCCTCTCTGAAATCGGGCCTGTGGAATCGGCAAGAGTTTGTCGGCGTAGAAGTCTACAAAAAAACGCTGGGGATTGTCGGATTGGGTCGGATTGGATCCCATGTGGCCCAGATTGCCAAGGCGATGGGGATGAAGCTGCTGGCCTATGACCCCTATCTGTCCGTGGAGCGGGCAGAGCAACTGGGGGTGCGCCTGGTAGACTTCACAACTTTGGTGCAGGAATCGGACTACATCACCTTGCACGTTCCCAAAACCCCTGAAACCACCAACCTGTTCAACGCCGAAACCTTTCGCATGATGAAGCCGACCGCTCGCCTGATCAACTGCGCCCGCGGCGGTTTGGTGGATGAACAAGCCCTGTACGAAGCCCTGAAATCCGGCCAAATTGCCGGAGCGGCTTTGGATGTATTTGCCAATGAGCCCCTGAAGGACTCCCCGCTGTTTTCCCTGGGCAAAGAAGTCCTGCTCACTCCCCACTTGGGGGCCTCCACCGAAGAAGCCCAAGTGAATGTGGCCATTGATGTGGCCGAGCAGATCCGCGATGTGTTGCTGGGGCTGCCGGCCCGCTCTGCCGTGAACATCCCCGGCCTACAGGCAGAGGTGCTGCAAAACCTCAGACCCTACCTGGACTTGGCCGAAACCCTAGGCAACTTGGTTGGCCAATTGGCGGGGGATCGCGTCAACCAGTTGGAGATCCGCCTGCAGGGAGATCTGGCGGAAAAAGATGGGCAGCCGATCGTCATTGCCGCCCTCAAAGGGCTTTTGACGCTGGCGCTGCGGGAGCGGGTCAACTACGTCAACGCCTCCATTGAGGCCAAAGAACGGGGCATCCGGGTGGTGGAAACCCGAGATCCCTCCTTGAAAGATTATTCCGGATCCCTGACGTTGATTGCCCACGGCCCCAATGGGATCCGCTCGGTTTCGGGGGCGTTGATTGGGGAGCGAGAGGTGCGGATTACCCAGATCGACGAGTTCCCGGTGAATGTGCCCCCTTCCGCCAACATGCTGATGACCCTGCACCGGGATATGCCGGGGATCATCGGACGGATTGGCACCCTGCTGGGAGCCTACAATGTCAACATCGCCAGCATGCAGGTGGGGCGCAAGATCATCCGCGGCGATGCAGTCATGGTGCTCAGCTTGGACGATCCCCTGCCGGATGGGATCCTGGAAGAGGTGCTCAAGCAGCCGGGCATCCGTGACGCTTTTGTAGTGAACCTCTAGAATTGTTGACCCCTAGAAAAAATCCCAAATCTCACCTACCCTGGCAAGACGGAGTCTTTGCTTGAACCAGAGCAACTTGTCCCTAACCCTGTCCCAGATCCCAGACTGGGATTGGCCGGCCTTTCTGGAGTCCCTGGGCCATTTTGGTGTGGATCTCAGTCTGGAACGCATGCAAGTCTTGCTGCAGCGTCTAGGACAGCCCCAAGCTGGGATCCCGGCCATCCACGTAGCCGGCACCAACGGCAAAGGATCTGTCTGTGCCTGGGTCAGCCACGTGTTGTGGGCGGCAGGCTATCGTGTGGGCCGCTACACCTCTCCCCATTTGGTGGACTGGCGGGAACGGATTTGGCTGAACGGGGAATACATTTCCGCCAACGACTGGAGCCAAGCGCTGGCCCAGGTGCGAGACTGCCTACAAACCTATGCCCCTGACGAGGCTTCTCCCACCCAGTTTGAGGTTATCACCGCTGCCGCTTGGCTGTACTTCCGCCGGCAAAAGGTGGATGTGGCAGTGATAGAAGTGGGCCTGGGGGGGCGGCTGGATGCTACCAATGCTGGGATCGAGCCAGTGGTAACGGCTATCACCTCCATCGGCTGGGATCATTGGCAGCGCTTGGGCAACAGCCTTCCCCAAATTGCCTCTGAAAAGGCGGGTATTCTCAAGCCAGGGATCCCGGCAGTGTGCGCACCCCAAACTCCAGAGGTCACAGCAGTTATCCGAGCCAAGGCAGAGCAATTGCGAAGCCCCCTGAAGATGGTCGAACCTCTGCGATGGTCAGAGCCTCAAACCGTCCACTGGCGAGGGCAGCTCCTCACCTTGCCCCTCAGCGGCGATGTACAACTCACCAATGCAGCAGTAGCCCTTGCCGTTGTAGAAACCCTACAGCAACAGGGCTGGCGGATCCCGGATGCCGCTGTCGAAAAAGGATTTGCCATCACCCGTTGGCCGGGGCGCTTACAGCGGGTGCAGATTGGATCCCGTCAGTTGCTGATGGACGGAGCCCACAACTTACCCGCTGCCCAGGCTCTCCGTCGCTATCTGGATAAGTATCAACCTGGCCCCCTCACCTGGTATATGGGCATCCTCACCACCAAGGATGTCCAGGGCATTCTCAGCACCCTGCTGCGACCGGGAGATTGCTTTTTTGCCCTGCCAATTGCCGGCCACTCTGGGACGGATCCCGAGCAACTTGCTCAGCTAGCCCAGACTCTGCAGCCTCATCTCGCCTCGGCACGGGCACTGCCCAATCTCTCCGCTCTTCGGGCTCAGTTGCTCAAGCCGAAAAACCTCACTGAGCCACCAGCTGTAATCTGCGGATCCCTGTACCTATTGGGTCAAGTGATGCAGCGCTGTTTGGGATGGGAGCTGGCCTGTTGATAAGTGAAACGGCATGAAAAACAAAAGCTCCTCCCTTGTGTAGCTGGAGAGGAGCTAGAGTAAGACCCCAGTATCGTGCGTGTAGTGAGTGGAGGTGGGCCTGGCACCGAGCTAGGTTGCCAGCAGGTCGCCCTGCCAGTAGGTTCGC
>NZ_JANSIB010000069.1:0-6975 GCF_047461895.1 Synechococcus sp. R55.8
GCACCTGGAGTTAATCTGGAAGCCGTGGCGCTTCCGTTCCTGTCTCGAGGTCTGGCCTTAGTGTGGGCAGTTTATCCCGGAGGCTTATGTACACCAATCCCGATGAAGTCTTCCGCAAAGATGTCTGGTTGGCCCTCTTCACGTGGGGGATCCTGGAGCTGGCTTGTTTCGTGATTATCCCATTCACCGGAGCCTACGCATTCTCGCAAGTGGAGGCTTGGCTGTGGCCCTCTTTGGTTTTGGGGCCGGTGGGGGCGGTGGTGGTGGCTTTCTGTTCTAAGGTGGTGCTGGCTGCTAACAACATCCCGGATCCCAGGAGAAAACAAGCCCAGCGGCAAGTGGCTCAGGTGGTCAGTCTTTTTGGCTTTCTGGGCTTGGCATTGCCCCTCCTTCTGGCAGGATGGGTATTTGGCCGAGAGATTTTGACGACCGACTGGCAGAATAAGTTCACCAACACCAATAAGTAGAAGCTAATCTCCGACGCCCTTGCCCTCTGGGGTCGCGTCGCCCTGTCAGCGTTGCGATTCCTCTGCACAGGCCTAGCAAGAGCGCTGCGGAACACGATACATTGGGATGCAATCACGTCAGCGTTGCGCAGCAGTCGTGCTCTGGCTTTCGTAAATCCCCGGTTTTGACGCGGATCCCATCTTCTCTGCGGATTCTTGCCTGCAGCATTGCGGGAAGGTATTTCGGATGGCTAACTACCCGATGCGAGGCCGTTCTTCTCCTGCTTCTGGCGGTTTTCCCTTGGGCACCTTGGTGGTGGTGAGTGTCTCGGTTGGGGCTCTGGCCGCCTTGGCTTGGCAGTTGTGGCAGCTCGTCGCCCCCATGTTGGCCCCCCCTGCCCCGCCTCAATTTCCGCAGGCGGTGCGCTTGGATCCCTTGCCCCGCCCAGCCAGTTTTCCCTCTCCCCCCTCTGGCCCTGCTGCAGGCACTGTTGACCCTGAGGGATTTCCCCCCGGCAGCCGTGGGCGGGTGATCGAGCCCATTGGCCTGGCCATCCGCAGCCAACCTTCTGCCGATGGAGCCTACCAAGGGGGAATTGTGGTGGGGGAAACGGTGACGGTGTTGGAGTACAGCGCCGATGGTCGTTGGCAACGGGTGCGGCGGGAGTTGAACGGACAAGAGGGCTGGGTGCGCGCCGGCAATTTGGGCCCTGTGGATGGTGCTTCAGCTTCAACTTCTCCAGCTCCCACGGTTGAACCCAACCCTGAATCAACTCCTTTGCCGACTCGACCCCCCACGGCAGCAGTGGTTTCCCCAGGTGAGCGGGGACGGGTGATCGAGCCCATTGGCCTGGCGCTGCGGGCCACTCCAGAGCGGGAGGGAACCTACATTGGCGGTGTGCCCATGAACGAGGTGGTGACGGTGCTGGGCCTCAGCGAAGATGGTCGTTGGCAGCGCATCCGCCGTCAGAATGGGCAGGAAGGTTGGGTGCGGGCGGGGAATCTGGCGCAGGAGTAGCCCTTGCCATAGGCATAGCCCTACAGATGCCCTGGTGGGGGATTGTAACACCAGGGAAGCCTGTGTTTCGGTAGAGCAGTGCCGTTTGCGTCATCGGGACCGAGTCCTTGGCAGGGGAACTGGTGAAACACACTCCATTTCGGCTTGGTGCTTCAACAAGGGATCGCTGGGGCAAGGGGTTAGCTTTACCCTTTCTGGCCCTTGGGTTGGCCTTCTCTCTAGGCGCCTGCCGACCGGCTTCTAACGCTGGAGCGGAAAAGGTCAGGCAGGAAGCACCCCTAGCCCAAGCAAAGGCAGAGATGGGTACTCTGGAGTTTTGGGCCAACGGCGAGGACTTCATTCGGGAGGGGTTTGTCTCCAAAGACGGCTGGGAACTGAGCTTTGAGCACGTGTACGTGACGCTGGCGGACATAACCGCCTACCAAACCGATCCGCCCTTTGATCCGGAAGGAAATGCAGATTTGCTGGCACGGGCATTGGTCAGCCTCTCCGGCCCCATCACGGTTGATTTGATCACGGCTCCCCCGGCGGAGCGGGCCTTACTGGGATCCCTAGAGGCACCCCCTGGCCACTACAACGCCCTGGGGTGGCGGCTGGTGCCAGCACTGGAGGGGCCGGCAAAGGGCTATTCCCTCTGGATCGAAGGCCAAGCCCGACCGACAAAGGAAGGGGCTGGGGAGATGCTGTTTGTGCTCAAGTTCAGCCCTGAGGTGGCCTTCACCTGCGGAGAGTATGTGGGGGAGGAGCGCAAAGGCTTTGTGCGCGTCGGCCAGGTGGCAGATCTGGAGGTCACCTTCCATTTCGACCACCTGTTTGGAGATGGAAGCTTGCCCCCCAACGACAGCCTCAATCAAGCAGCTCTGGGGTTTGCCCCTTTGGTGAAGTTGGATCCTGTCTCCCTGGAGCAGCGGCTGGCCGCGTCAGCGGCGCGGAGCACTGGGGGGGGATCCGACCTTCTGGAAGTGGACTGGGGGGATCTGCAGGAGGGATCCCCTGCGGCTAAGGCCGTATTGGAGATCCTGCACCACTTGGGCCATGTGGGGGAAGGCCACTGCCGCGCTGCCTCTGGCCCTGCCCAGACAGAGTCTTCGCCCTGAAGTCTTGGCTTTATCTAAGACCGGTCGCCTGCAGAGCGTAGAGATTGTCGTCTGTCCTCAGCTAACCAATGAACCGAGTCTGGCCAAAACTTTGGATCCCTTCCTGCCGACTGAGCCTGATTGCGGCGTCGCGTCAGCGATGCGGAGCACGGTTGAGCTTGCTGGCTTTCGGCCTGCTCCTGTCTGCTCCCGCTTGGGCCCATGGGGTGGAAGCCTCTCTTCGGGCTGTTCCCGCTTTTGAGATCGAGGCCCGCTACGATTCTGGGGAACCGATGGGATCCGCCCGGGTGACGGTATTTGCGCCAACGGATCCCACTACCCCTTGGCAGGAGGGACAGACGGATGCGCGGGGACGATTTCTGCTGCAGCCGGATCCCAACCTGACGGGCCTCTGGCAGGTGCGGATTCGCCAGGCGGGGCATGGGGTGTTGGTCAACGTGCCGGTGGGCGAGGAGTTCCCTCAGACAGAAGGGATCCCCAGCGCTTCCCCACCCTTTGGGCCTTTGCAGCGGGGGGTTATGGCCGGTTGCGTCATTTGGGGCTGTCTGGGCACAGCTCTCTTCTTCTCCAGGCCGCGTCAGTCTGTTTATGGAGCGGTGGAGAGCCCATCGGTTTCAGCATCTCCGGGGTCATCCCAGGTTAGCCCCTCCGCTCTGGAGTAGGACTGGCCATGCACATTAGCGATGGCATTTTGCCGGCACCGCTTTGGCTGGGGGGCTATGGCATCACCGCCCTGATCACCAGCTACAGCTTGCGGCTTCTCCGTCGCGCCGGCGTTGCCGAGCAATGTCCTTGGTGGGAACGGGATCCCCGCCATATTGCTACGCAACGCTGTCGCGACCAGTTGCCCAAAGCGGCTTTGCTCACGGCTGTCTTTTTTGTGGCCTCTTCGATTCACCTGCCCTTTCCCCCGGCCAGCCTGCATCTGGTGCTGAACGGGTTGATGGGTCTGATGTTGGGGGCTTTGGCCTATCCGGCGATTGTAGTGGGCTTGTTTTTTCAGGCGGTGGCCTTTGGCCATGGGGGCCTGACCACATTGGGCATCAACGCCGCCATTATGGGGATCCCGGCGCTCCTGGCCGGTGGGATTTTTCGGGCAGGCCGTCGGGTGATGGGGGCCGGAGTGTCTGCCTTCTTGGCGGGAGCGGTTGGGGTGGGTCTAGCAGTGCTGTTGTTTTACGGGGTGGTCATGGCTGCTGTGGTTGACGCTGGCAGCGGGATCCTCTCCACAGAAGCCGGTCGTCTGGCTCTTGGGAGCTTGGTGGTGGCCCACATCCCCCTGATGGTGGTGGAGGGGTTGTTCGCCAGTTGGGTGGTGCTGTTTTTGCAGCGGGTACAACCGGCGCTGCTGGGAGAGTATGGCAAGAGATGAAGCCGGCTCAGGGATCCCTTGCTGCTGGCGCGGTCAACAATCCCATCCTCACCCCTCCAAACCCCTTTCCTGGCTGCACCGGTGGCAACCTCTGCCCAAGGTGCTGGGCCTGATGGCGCTGATGGCGGCTTTCGCCTCGGTGAGGTGCCTGGCCCTCTTGCCGCTCATCTGGGCGCTGGTGGCTGGACTGTGGAGCCTGTCGGGATTGCCTTGGAGCCTCGGGCTGAGGCGGCTGGCAGCCCCAGGGCTGTTGGTGGCAGGGTTGATGGGGATCCTACCCTTCTGGGCGGGGGAAACCATCCTGTGGCGCTGGGGATCCCTGGCTCTGCGTTGGGATGGGCTGCAGATGGCGCTTCGCATTGGGGGGAGAGGGCTGGCCCTATTTGCCCTCACGATGCTGCTGCTGGAGACCACCCCCACATCGGAACTGTTGGCAGCGTTGCGGGCCCTGGGGATCCCAGACCTCCTGCTGGAACTGGCCTGGCTCACCCAGCGCTATTTGCAGGAGGTGGCCGCTCAGTGGCAGCAGATGCAACGGGCAGCCCGGCTGAGGGGTTGGCGACCGCGGGGATCCCTGTGGCGTCCTGGGCCGTCTCTAAGACAAGATCTGCCCTTTCTGGCCGCTTCGGTGGGCACCCTGTTGGTTCGCAGCTACGAGCGCTCGCAGAGGGTTTATCAGGCTTTGCGCCTGCGGGGCTATGGACAAGCGCCTCTGTTTTCGACGGCGGCTGGCAGGGATCCCTGGAGCTGGGCGGCCACCGCGTTGGCCGTGGCTACGGCTCTATTGCTCCGCAACGCTGATGCGGCCCTCAACTAGAATAGATAAGCCTCTGGCAAGCTGCCCCCTTTTTGATGCTCAGTCCATGAATGGGTTAGAAGCGACCGTCTCCAGTTTCCCATCCGTTAAGGACTCCGTCCCGCTTACGCGAACAGCGGTGCAGCGTACAAAGGCGTCGGTTGCCGTTTTACACCTGGGCTGCGAGAAAAACCGGGTGGACACCGAGCACATGCTGGGCTTGCTGGCTCAAGCAGGCTACCGGGTGGATGGGGACGAAGAGAGTGCTGACTATGTGATCGTCAATACCTGTAGCTTCATTGAAGCAGCGCGGCGGGAGTCGGTCAGCACCCTGATGGAGTTGGCAGTACAGGGCAAGAAAATCGTTATTGCCGGCTGCTTGGCGCAACACTTCCAAGAGGAGCTGCTGCAGGAGATCCCAGAGGCCGTGGCCTTGGTAGGTACCGGCGACTACCACCAGATCGTCCAGGTGATCGAGCGGGCGGAGCGGGGAGAGCGGGTCAATGCCGTTACTTCCAGCTTGGATTACATTGCCGACGAGACCGTACCTCGCTATCGCACCACCCATGCGCCTGTGGCCTACCTACGGGTAGCCGAGGGCTGTGATTACCGCTGCTCCTTCTGCATCATTCCCCACTTGCGGGGCAACCAACGCTCCCGCTCCATCGAGTCGATCCTACGGGAAGCAGAACAACTGGCCGAAGAGGGGGTGCAGGAGCTGATTTTAATTTCCCAGATCACCACCCACTACGGGATCGATCTCTACGGGGAGCCGCGGCTGGCAGATCTCATTCGCGCCCTGGGCCAGATCCCCATTCCCTGGATCCGCATGCTCTACGCCTACCCCACGGGCATTACCCCCGCCGTGGTGGAGGCCATTCAAGAGACCGCCAATTTCCTGCCTTACCTGGATCTGCCTTTACAGCACAGCCATCCTGAGATCCTCAAGGCCATGAATCGCCCCTGGCAAGGGCAGGTCAACGACCGGGTGATCGAGCGGCTGCGCCAGGCGTTGCCCAATGCCGTGCTGCGCACCAGCTTTATCGTCGGCTTTCCTGGGGAGACGGAGGAGCACTTCCAGCATCTACTAGACTTTGTCCAGCGCCATCAGTTTGACCATGTGGGGGTGTTTACCTTTTCTCCCGAAGAGGGCACCCCTGCCTACCACCTCCCCCATCAGGTTCCAGAGGCTGTCAAACAAGAGCGCCGCGCCCGTCTAATGCAACTGCAGCAAGGCATTGCCTTCCGCCGCAACCGCGAGCAGGTGGGCCGAGTGGTACCTGTACTTTTGGAGCAGGAAAACCCCAGAACCGGCGAGTGGATTGGCCGCTCCCCTCGCTTTGCCCCCGAAGTGGACGGGGTGGTGTACGTGCGTGGGGAGGGCTCTCTGGGATCCCTGGTGCCGGTGCAGATCACCCACGCCGAGCCCTATGATCTCTTCGGTCGGGTGGTGGCAGCGCCGGAGGGTTTTAGCTGGAGCGGGCGGTAGCGGTGCAAAGCACTTTGGTAGGATCTTCATCCACGGGAGAGGAGCTGGGAATGACTACCCTTGGCGGCAGCGGGACCGAGTCTTTAGATGAGCTGAAACAGGCGGCAGCCCGGGCTGCAGTTCAAAAGGTGCAGTCGGGAATGGTGGTGGGGCTGGGCACGGGATCCACAGCCGCCTTTGCTGTCAGCGCCCTAGCAGAGCGGATGCAAAGCGAGGGTCTGCAGATCCTCGGTGTGCCCACCTCCGAGCGCACGGCTGAACAGGCCCGCTCCCTGGGGATCCCGCTGGCTACCCTAGAAGAGCAGCCGCGCCTGGATCTGGCCATCGATGGGGCCGACGAGATTGAAGTGGGATCCCTGAACCTGATCAAAGGGGCAGGAGGGGCCCTGTTGCGGGAAAAATTGGTGGAGGCCAGCGCTGCCGAGCTGATCATCGTTGCCGATGCCTCTAAAAAAGTCCCGCAGTTGGGCATTCGCTTCCCGGTGCCGGTAGAGGTGGTGCGCTTTGGCTGGAAAACCACCTTGGCGCGGGTAGAGGCTCTGGGGTGCACAGCCACCTTACGGCGGAATGCCAACGGGGATCCCTACTTGACGGACGAGCAGCACTACATCCTCGACTGCCAATTCGGCCCCATGGCGGATCCTGCCAAGATCGCCGATCAACTCAAAGGGACGGTGGGGGTTGTGGAACATGGCCTGTTCATCGGAATGGCCAAAGAGGCCATCATCGCGCTCCCATCTGGGATCGAAACGCTGCA
>NZ_JANSIB010000069.1:7075-9686 GCF_047461895.1 Synechococcus sp. R55.8
GCCATTTGCACCGACAGCCGCCAACTCCAGCCAGGCTCAGTCTTTGTGGCGCTGCGGGGGGAACGGTTTGATGGACACAACTTTATTCCACAAGCTTTGGCAAGGGGGGCCGTTGCCGTCATCAGCCAGCGTCCGGTGGCCGGGCCCCATTTTCAAGTCTCAGATACCCTAGCTGCCTACCAGCGCATTGCCAGAGGCTGGCGGGAGCAGTTTCCCCCCCCCATACTGGCCATCACGGGCTCAGCAGGCAAAACCACCACCAAGGAAATGCTGGCGGCTGCCCTATCCCGCTACGGCACAGTTCTCAAAACTGAAGCCAACCACAACAACGACATCGGGGTTGCTCAAACACTGCTCCAGATGCAACCGGAGCATCAGTTTGTGGTTCTGGAAATGGCCATGCGCGGCCCCGGAGAAATTCGCCGCCTGGCTCAGATGGCTCAGCCCACCCACGCCTTGATCACCCATATTGGCACCGCCCACATCGGCAGACTGGGATCCCGCGCGGCCATTGCTGCTGCCAAGTGCGAGCTGCTGCAGGAGCTAGGGCAGGGGGTGGCTCTGCTGAATGGAGAAGATCCCTTGCTGTTGTCTACCGCCGCCAGCCTGTGGTCGGGACAAACCCTTACCTATGGTCTGGATCGGGGGGACTTACGGGGAGAATGGGATCCCCAAGCCCAAACGGTAACTGTGGAGGGCCTAACGCTGCCGGTGCCCTTGCCGGGAAGACACCATGCCCTCAACTGGATGGGAGTGCTGGCTGCTCTGTGCAGCTTGGGGCTGGATTGGGAGCGGCTCCGAGAACCCATTGCTTTGCCTACCCCTCTGGAGGGGCGCAACCGCCATCTCAAGCTGGCAGGAGATGTGGAAATCTGGGACGAAACCTACAACGCCTCGCCGGAAGCGATGATCGCGGCTCTACACCTGCTGGCCCAAACCCCGGGAAAACGGCGCTGGGCCATTCTCGGCCCGATGCGGGAGTTGGGAGAGCATGCGCCTCAGCTCTATGCGGAGGTGGGTCGGGCGGCTGCCCCTTTGGGGCTGGATCGGGTCTTGCTCTTGGATCCGGAAGGGGAGATGCAACCGCTGCTCGACCAAAAACCGGCAGCCCAGACAGAACGCTGCGAGGAGGTATCCGAACTGCTGGAAATCTTGCTCCATCACGTGCAAGCCGGGGATCGGCTGCTGTTCAAGGCAGCGCGAGCTGTTGAGCTGGATCGGGTGCTGCGCCGCTTTTTGCAGGAGTGGCAGGCATAGGCTAAACTGAGGGATATATCGATGGAAAGCCCGCGTCCCTCGGTTGAGAGGAGATCAATCCAAGCCGAGTTCATTCCTCGTCGATAACTGCCCTTTTTCCGTACGGCATGTACTACCACAATCCCTCTCTGCGCGAAGAGCCCCGCGATCAGCCGCCAACGGTGGTGCCCTCTCCTAGCAGCCTCTCCATTCTTGACTGGTTGCGCAAAGAGGGCCGGTTGATCGAGCAGCCCATTGAGGTCCCTGAGATGATTTTGGAAGAAGACATCGACGATATCGACGATTTGATCGGGGACGACTACGACGAAGACTTCGAGCCGGAAGAAGAGTAAGCACAACTGCCAGGATTATTACGAGCTCGTTAACTCATTTATCCCTTTGCTCGGCACCGTGAGGGTGTTATTTTTTGTGCTGCCGCTGGATAGACAGCTCGAGCAAACAAAACAGTACAGTCGTTTCAGGTTAGAGTGAGACGCCTGAGCTACCAAGAAAAGTCTTCCAGCCCCGCGCATTCAACGCTTCAGGTGTGGGTGCAGCGTTTTAGTTTGAATCAGAATGACTATAGATGCAGACAAACGTAACTGATCCCTCAGCCTCAAGGGATCCTTTTTCAGCCTGTTTTGGATTGCTCACCACCACCCTGCGATGATTGTTGCAAATCTAACCTTAGTGGAAGATACCCCCGCAGCCTTTGTAAGAAAGCATCTTGGGGCAGTAGAAACATCTTTTTCGGGGACTTTTTTCGATTTCTCACTTACCATGCAGTGCCCGGCAAAGTTCTCTCTACCTCTTTGGAAGCTGGGGAAGTGGTTACGGTCGAAGGATCTCCTGTGGAGATCTCTTTGGCTGATGGTGTCAAGGTCAACGATGCTAATGTGTGACAGCCGACATTGAAGCTTCCAACGGCGTGATCCACGTCATCGACAAGGTGATCCTGCCCCCGCAAAGCTAACCTGTCGGTACTGAGGTTCTAAATCCTGCGGGGTCTAGTCCTCTGGCAGCCCCTGCCCCTAGTGGTGGGGGCTTTGCGTTGTCAGCCCGGCGATACTCAAGGGATCCCTGACCTTGGTCTGCTCTATAGGCTCTATAGGTCGATGCCAACGCTGGAAGCGTAGATTGCCTCCACCGATACAGCGGACACCCGTTGAGGACGCACGATCATGTACTCATTGTCCATTTGCTTGGGCAAGGTGATGAACTCTTCGCCGCCCACCATGAGGTTGTTGATCAATTCCGTGTATTCTCTGGCTTCTTTGACCCGTACCTGCATGGTTTGTCCACCTTCCAGCATGATGTGGACAAGATATCCGTCAGGTTTTCTGGCCATGGATGCTCCTGCTGGGTGAACCGAAGG
>NZ_JANSIB010000069.1:9786-15523 GCF_047461895.1 Synechococcus sp. R55.8
GAACATTATTCCCCCTTTCGAGACCCCTAACCAACCCCTGACTCTTCCGTGAAATCTGGAATTGAGCTGCGCCAAACCGAATTCCAAGCCGTAGCATAGTGAAAGTGAAATGTGCCCATTTTAATCTTCCTCGCGCTCCATGCCCCATTTGCCTGATGTTTCTGCCGCCCACCGTGAGCTGGAGTGGAACGGAGTTCCTTCCACGCCGACAAACGACGCCCAACCCCTGAGCCGCTCTACCGTGAAGGATCCCATCACCGCCCGTTCCGACATCATCGCCGTCGGGGGAGCAGAGGACAAGGAAAATGAGCGCCACATCCTTTGGGAATTCTTCCGCCGAGCGGGGGGAAAGTCTGCCCACATCACCATCGTGCCCGCGGCTTCTGGGATCCCGGCGGTGCTGGGGGAGATCTACGCCAACATTTTTCAGCAGATGGGGGCGGCCAGCCTCCAAGTTCTAGATATCCGCAGCCCGATGGAGGCGAGGGATCCCGATAACGTTGAGAAAATCCGCTTCTCCACCGGCATCTACTTTACGGGTGGGGATCAGGAGCGGCTGGCGGAGGTGCTGGCCCACAGCGAGCTGATGGAGGCCATTCGACAGCAGTGGCAGCGGGGGCAGACGGTAATTGCCGGAACCAGCGCCGGAGCTTCTGCGTTGGGGCAGCAGATGATCTCCCGCGGCTACAGCGGAGAACCGCCCACGCCGGCAATTGTAACGGTGAAGACAGGCCTGGGCCTTTTGCCTCGCGTCATCATCGATCAACATTTCCATCAGCGCAATCGCCTGGTGCGGCTGGTCACGGCGGTGGCCCACTATCCCCAATGTTTGGGTATCGGCATTGATGAGAATACGGCGGTGGTGATCCAGGCCAACGATGTGATGGAGGTGATCGGCTTGGGGACGGTGACGATTGTGGACGGGACGCAACTGTACTCGACCGTTCAGGAGGCGGCGGCGGATGAGTATTTTCGGCTGCACAATGCCCGCATTCACTTTTTGCCGCCGGGATCCCGATTCGATCTCAACACCTTGTCTCCGCTGTGACTGCTGAAATGTGACTGCTGAAAACTTTGTCCTGCCGAGGCGGCTGGACTGGCGCAACCTCAACACCCTCTGGGGATCCCTATTGGCCGAAACCTTGAGTCGGCTGGGTTGCCGTTTGGCGGTGGTGTGTCCGGGATCCCGCTCAGCACCCCTGACCTACGCGCTGGCCCAGCACCCCGACATCGAGGCGATCCCGGTGCTGGATGAGCGGTCGGCAGCCTTTTTTGCGCTGGGATTGGCCCAGCAAACCCGGCGGCCCATTCCCCTGGTGTGTACTTCCGGCAGCGCTGGCGCTCACTTTTTCCCAGCTCTCATCGAGGCGGCAGAAAGTGGCTGGCCGCTTTTGGTTTTGACGGCGGATCGGCCCCCGGAGCTGCGCCACTGCCGCGCCGGCCAAGCAATTGACCAAGTGAAGCTCTACGGCCATTACCCCAACTGGCAGGCGGAGTTGGCCCTGCCCAGCGCGGATCCAGAAGCCCTGGCCTACTTGCGCCAGACCCTGGTTCACGCCTGGGAGCGCACCCTTTACCCCTTCCCCGGCCCTGTGCATTTGAATGTGCCCTTCCGGGATCCCTTAGCTCCCATTGCTGACGGCAGCACTGCGCCGCTGCTCCATTTACAGGAAGATCCGGAGTTTGAGAAGACCTTTTTTCGTGGAGTTGCTCCGCCATGCACCGGCTCTTCCTTCCAGGCGGTGCGGAGCCCTTTTCAGACGGAGACGGCTTCTTTTTGGCAGGAGTGGCGCGGCTGTGAGCGGGGGGTGATCTTGGCGGGGCCGGCTCAACCGCTGGATCCCCAGCGCTATGTGGAGGCAGTGGCCCGTTTGGCGACGGCTTTGGGCTGGCCGGTGCTGGCGGAGGGGCTTTCTCCCCTGCGGAACTACGCTTCCCTCAACCCCTATCTCATCACCACCTACGACCTCATCCTGCAGCGGGATGATCCCCAGCTTTGGCCGCAGCAAGTCATCCAACTGGGATCCCTGCCCACCAGCAAAGCGCTGCGGCAAACCCTGGCCAAGGTTGCTCCCCGCGTTTGGCGGTTGGATCCCCGCCCTGAGAATGGGGATCCCCTGCACAACCCCACCACCCACTTGCCTTTCGCCGTAGAGGAGTGGGTCGCCGGGATCCCAGAAGCACCGGCCAAGCGAACAACTTTTCTGCAGGGCTGGCTGACAGCGGAAGCGCAAATCCGTGCTGCCCTAGACCAGGCCATGACTGACCTATCGGAGTGGTTTGAAGGCAAGGTTGCCTGGTGGCTGGCCCACCACTTGCCCCCAGAGACTCCGCTGTTTATTGCCAACAGCACGCCGGTGCGGGATGTGGAGTGGTTTTGGCCCCCCAACGACCGCCGCATCCGGCCCTACTTCAACCGCGGCACCAACGGCATCGATGGCCTTCTCTCTACCGCCTTCGGGGTGGCCCACCGGCAGCGCCCGACGGTGTTGCTAACCGGGGATCTGGCCTTTTTGCACGACTGCGGCGGCCTGCGGCTTGGCCCTCACCTGCAGGGATCCCTGACCATTCTCCTCATCAACAACCAGGGGGGTGGGATTTTCGAGCTGCTGCCCATTGCTGAAGTGGGCCGTCAAGGGCCAGATCCGCCCTTTGAGCCCTACTTTGCTACTCCCCAGTCGGTGGATCTTGCCCTCCTCTGCCAAGCCCACGGCATTCCCCACCGGCGGGTGGAAAGCTGGCAGGAGCTGGCCCAAGCTTTGGATCCCTTGCCTGCCCAAGGGGTGCGGGTGTTGGAGATCCTTACGGATCGCAAGGCCGATGCTCAGCGGCGGCGGGACTGGTTTCAACAGTGGTCGGAGCTGCCATCCAAGCCTTGACCTGCTTCCAGATCTGCTCCGGCAAATCCTCAGCTTCGCAGTCCAGCCACTGGATCCCTGGCAGGGCCCGGAACCAGGTCATCTGCCGCTTGGCAAATTGGCGGGTGCGCCGCACAATCAGGGGCTGCAGCTCGGCTTCCGGGATCCGCCCCTCCAGGTAAGCGCCGATCTCCGCATAGCCCAAGGTCTGCAAGAGGGGTAAGTCTGGCCCGTAGCGCTCCCGCAGGGTTTTCACCTCCTCGATCCACCCCCGCTCCATCATCTCCGCCGTGCGCCGGGCAATGCGTTGTTCCAAACGGGGCATTGGGCAGCGCAGCCCCAGGATCAAGATGGGGTAATGGGGGGGATGAGCCCGCCTTAGGCTGGAAGCCGGCTTCCCGGTGGTGTAAACGATCTCCAAAGCCCGCAGCGTGCGCACCGCGTCATGGGGATGAATGTGCTGGGCGGCAACGGGATCCAACTGCTGCAGCCAGGCGTAGCGGATCTCAGGGGGCCAAGTTTCCAGTTGTCTTCTCAGTTGGGGCTGCGGGGGTACAGCAGGGATCCCTAGGCCAGCAGTCACCGATTGGATGTAGAGACCGGTGCCCCCCACCAAGATGGGAGTCTGTCCCTGCCGATGGGCCTCGGCGATGCGGGCTTGGGCCGCCTGCTGAAACTCGGCCACCGTGTAGGTGTGGCAGGGATCAACAATGTCGATCAACTCGTGGGGCCAAAGGGCCTGCTCGGCGGGGGTGGGCTTGGCCGTGCCGATGTCGAACTCGCGGTAGACCTGGCGGGAGTCGGCGTTCAACAGGGGGGATCCCAGCCGTTGGGCCAAAAGCAGCGCCTGTCGAGATTTCCCGGTGGCCGTGGGGCCGGCAATGACGATCACTCCCGGCCATCCTGGCCGGTCGGAAGCTGCTGCAGCGGGAATGCCATTCTCGAGGGTAATGCGCATTCGCTACCCAAACCATCGGCAGGGCAGACTGGCAAGCAACTTTCCTCAGAGACCAGATTAAGATTCTCGAAGAACCTTGTCTCTTTGGGTTAGGATCGGTTACTTACTACCCTGCTTTTTTGCTGTGCTGATCTCATCCTACATTCCTGCTTCGACGGTTTTGAGGGGCAATGGGCCACAGCCGCAGCCAGTGGCGCAGTTTTTACCTCTCCGGCTAGAGCTGTTCGCAAGGCGCGGCCTCAGCCAGATTGGACGGGCAATTGGAACAGGGTTGCTGATGGCTATGCTCATAGGTGTCCCTTGCTCGGCGCGGGGGGAGACCTTGGTGCTCAAGCAGGGAGAAGTGCGCACTCTGCCCCTGTTGCAAACCCGGGCCCGGCTGCCCTTGCAAATGGAAATGCTCTATCTGGGCATGGTCGAGGAGCGCTTCTTGAGCTACGCCCGCGCCAACAATTGGGAGACCATTTCCAGCGACCGGGAGGATCCCCGCTGGAGCCGCTGGCAACTGCGTCCTGGGGGTGAAGCCCTTTACCTGCCCGATTCCCCTTCATCTCAGAACTCCTTGGAGCCCCCCATCTATGCCCGTGGGTTTTATGTGCAAGCCTATTTTGTCGGCGGGCGCCTGGCGGGAATGCACCTGATTCGCAACCCTGAAGAGCCGGGCTTCAACTTGAAGGCCCTGCAAAGGCTTATCCGCGCCTGGTTTCCCGATAATCGCCTGATGTTGCATTACCAAATACTGCCAGAGGATCCCGAGCAGCAGGTGCTGGGCGCCTATCTGGGCACCATTCCTCCCCCCTACCTTGCCGATATTCGGCGCAACCGCGTGCCTTTTTGTCAGACTTTTCTCAGCCCCACTTCGCCGCAGCCGATCATCCCACCCTCCGTCGATGGGCCTCCCCATTGCCTGGGCACAACTGCCGTCAACAGCGGGACGGGGCCTTACGCTGCCCAGAAAGGGGCTGCTGCTTTGCGCTAAAGGCACGTGAGGAGTTGGCTCAGCGCAGCGCTGGGGTCAAGCCGGATTTCAGTAAGGGAGCAGTTTCCTTCAAAATGAACTGTCACCTTAAACTGTCACCAGCTCGGGACGGCGGCTGCTGCGAATGCTGCGAATGGCTTCTGCATAGTCTTTGGCTTTGAACACTGCCGAACCGGCCACAATGGCATTGGCTCCTGCCTCGATCACCTGCCAAGCGTTGCTGGCTTTGATGCCGCCATCCACCTCGATCCAGGGATCCAGGCCCCGCTCATCGCACATGGCCCGCAACTGGCGAATTTTGGGCACCACTGCCGGAATGAAGCTTTGCCCGCCAAATCCGGGGTTGACACTCATGATCAACACCAGATCCACCAGATCCAGCACGTATTGGATCAGCTCCAAAGGGCTGGCCGGATTGAGCACCACGCCCGCTTGCTTGCCCAGATCCTTGATTTGGCTGAGGGTGCGATGCAGGTGGATGGTGGAGCTGGACTCTGCGTGCACGGAAATGATATCGGCCCCTGCTTTGGCAAAATCCGCCACATAGTTCTCCGGCTCTACAATCATCAGGTGGACGTCCAGGGGCTTAGCCGTCACCGGGCGCAGCGCTTCCACCACCAACGGGCCGATGGTGATATTGGGCACAAAGCGGCCATCCATCACATCCACATGGATCCAGTCGGCTCCTGCCTCATCCACTGCCCGTACTTCCTCCCCCAACCGGCTGAAATCGGCTGAAAGGATGGAAGGGGCGATGACAATCGGCTTTTGCCCAGAGGTCGCTGACGGCTGCACCATGGTGAGTCCTGGGGATTGAAAACAGAGAAACGGAGAAACCTGCTCCTCTATGGTACGGGGTTTGATCCCCTTTGCAAAGCGTCATATCCCCTGATACATTTACGCTGAACACTGCTGAACATCACTGTTCAACTATGCAGCGAT
>NZ_JANSIB010000070.1:0-11013 GCF_047461895.1 Synechococcus sp. R55.8
TCGCGCCAGCGGTGCGGAGCACTTTCGCGCCAGCGGTGCGGAGCACTTTCGCGCCAGCGGTGCGGAGCACTTTGGACAGGGCAATGCTTGGGTAGCGGGAACCACTACGGGAGCCCTTCCTGACCAGTTGAGCGCTGGGAGCTGGGGTGCTTCTGTGCTTCAAGTACAGTCGCTAAGCCTGAGCTTCCTTCCCTTGGGAGAGCGGCCATGCACCGAATAGCTGCTTTGCCAGGGGGATGGGATCCTTCCCAATCCGGCGTCATTTTCTTGGAGCAGGATCCCGCTCCCATCGTTATCCTTTCGGCAGCCGATACGGATCTCACGGCCTTGAGCGCAGCCCTGCGCCTGTTGCCCGGCGATTTTCCGGCGGTGCGGGCGGCCAATTTGTTGCAGCTGCAACAGCCCCTAAGCCTGGATGACTATGCCGAGAGGGTGCTGCGGCGGGCGCAGGTGGTGCTCCTTCGCCTGTTGGGGGGAAGGGCCTACTGGAGCTATGGCCTGGAGGTAGCCAAGCAGGTGGCCGCCGAGGAGGGATCCACCCTGATCGTCATTCCTGGGGACGATCGCCCCGACTGGGATTTGGTGAGCCATTCCACTGTGCCCCTGGCGGTGGCGGATCGGGTGTGGCGGTACTGGCTGGAGGGGGGAGCGGAGAATGTGGCTGCCTGTCTGCTGTTTCTGGCTAGGGAGTTTCTGGGGGGCCAATATTCGGTGCCGGATCCTCAAGTGCTGCCTCGTCTAGGGATCTATCAACCCCCCATAGCTCCGCTGGCGGATCCCCAAGCTCCCAAGGTGGGGATTTTACTCTACCGAGCCCATGTTCTGGCGGGGAACATAGAGCCGGTGGATCAATTGGCAAAAGCCTTGGTGGAGCGGGGGCTGCAGCCTCTGTGCTTTTACACCTACAGCCTTCAAGATCCCGACTTGCCCCAGGCCATTCGGGATCACTTTGGCAGCCAGATTGACCTGTTGCTCAACACCACCAGCTTTTCTCTGGCGCGGTTGGACAGCCACCAGCCCGACGTGAGGCTGTGGCAGGAGTTGGATGTGCCTGTTTTGCAGGTAATCCTCAGCGGTGGATCCCGGCAGAGCTGGGAGAACTCCACGCGGGGATTGGGGGCGCGGGATCTGGCCATGAATGTGGCTTTGCCGGAGGTGGATGGGCGCATCATCAGCCGCACCATTTCCTTCAAAGCGGTTCAACAGCGGGATCCCCACTTGCAAACGGAGGTGGTGGCCTACGTGGCTGTGCCGGATCGGGTGGAGTTTGTAGCCGATTTGGCGGCCAACTGGGTGAAATTGCGGCGTACCCCTGCCAACCAGCGCCGTCTGGCTCTGATTTTGGCCAACTACCCCAGTCGGGACGGGCGACTGGCCAATGGGGTGGGTCTGGATACCCCTGCCAGTTGTGTGGAAATTCTCAAAGCTTTGGCGGGAGCTGGCTACTCAGTAGATCCCCTGCCCCAGACTGGAGATGAACTCATCCATTGGCTAACCGAAGGCCAGACCTACGACCCCTTGGGATCCCTGCGCCCGGCTCGGCAATGCCTTTCTGCTGCCCTTTATCGAGAGTGGTTTGCCCGCTTGCCTGAGCCCATCCAAGCCAACCTCATTCAGCAATGGGGGAATCCGCCCGCCCAAAACATCCCCATCGCCGGTCTCCAGTTGGGGCACGTTTTTGTTGGCATCCAGCCCCCGCGGGGCTACGACCGGGATCCCTCGTTGAACTACCATGCCCCGGATCTGGTGCCCCCCCATGAGTACCTGGCTTTTTACCTGTGGCTGCGGCAGGTCTTCGCCGTTCAAGCGGTGGTGCATGTGGGCAAGCACGGCAACTTGGAATGGCTGCCCGGCAAGGGATCCGCTCTTTCCGCCATCTGCTACCCGGAGGTTGCTCTGGGGCCAATGCCCCACTTCTACCCCTTCATCGTCAACGACCCAGGAGAGGGATCCCAGGCCAAGCGGCGAGCCCAGGCAGTGATTATCGACCACCTCACCCCGCCCCTTACTCGCGCCGAGCTGTACGGCCCCCTGGCGGATTTGGAACGGCTGATGGATGAGTACGTGCAGGCCCAACAGTTGGATCCCAGTCGTTGTCCCCTGATTCGCGCCCAGATTCAGGAGCTGGTTCGAGCAGAGCATCTAGACCAACAGTTCAACCTGGAAAAAGAAGAAGATTGGAATCGCCTGGATGGCTATCTCTGCGAGCTAAAAGAATCCCAGATTCGCGATGGGCTGCACATCTTTGGTCGAATCCCTGCCGGTGAGCAGCTTGTTGATCTGGTGGTAGCCCTGGCCCGCTACCCTGGCCACGGGCAACTGGGGATTACTCAGGCCATTGCCCGCGATTGGGGATGGGACTGGGATCCCTTGACCGCCGATCTAACGGATCCCTGGCCAGACAAACCGCCAGCCCAGTAGCTATTCCAGTTTCAAATACGGTTTGCCTTAGCTCCCCTCTCCCTCTGAGAGAGGTCGGCGGTGAGAGATTCAAAAGGAGTTGATTGGGATCCCCTCTCAACTCCTCCTGAGCTACCACTTGAACAAAAATTGAAGCAACCTAGAGAGACGGCTGGATCCTGGTGCTGCGCTTCAAAACAAGCTCAACTGAGAATCCCTTGCCCAGCACCGGGAAGCCTCAGCAGGCGTTTCAATAGCGAGATTGAAAACTCCGCCGCCGCTCGCCGCCACTGTTCGCGTTACCAGAGCGGAAACCTGAGGTGGGGCGTTCTTCTCGCGGGCGAGCTTTGTTCACCTTGAGGTCGCGCCCCATCCATTCCGCCCCATCCAGCGCAGCAATGGCGGCTTGCTCCTCTGCTTCAGAGCTCATTTCCACAAACCCGAAGCCCCGAATGCGGCCTGTCTCGCGGTCAGTGGGGATTTGCACCCGCTTGACAGAACCGTACTCAGCAAAAACAGCGGTCAAATCCGCTTCTGTCACCTTAAAGGAAAGGTTGCCAACATAAATCGACATAGACGATCTCCGAAAGAGAGAGTAACAAAGGGTGAGATGTTCGGAGAGCCGTCTGCCAATACAAAACGTGAAAATCCGTCAAGACCAGAAGAAACGAGCACTACAACCGATAACAATCTCAGCTTCTATCCTAACACAGAAGCAGGGGTTCACCACTTCGATTTCGCGAAATTCTGGGGACATTGCCTTCACACCCCAACTGGCCCGGCCCAAACACTCCGCTGCCCTACCTGCGCTGACGCCACCTCAGCCCAGCTTCTCCAGCCTGGATCCCAGTAACCTCATCTGGGCTTCCAGCTCTGCCAGTTGTTCCTGACTGGCTTGCACCACCTCAGGGTTGGCCCGGTTGAGAAAATTGGGGTTCTCCAAGCGGGCGCGGATCCCTTGGGCCTCTTTTTCCAGCTTGGCCAGGTCTTTTTGCAGCTTGGCCCGCAGCGCTTCCACATCCACCAATCCCGCCAAGGGCATCAGCACCTGCACCGTGCCCACCACTGCAGCCGCCACCTGTTTGGGCTCCGTGGCCAGGGATCCCGTAATCTCCAAAGCCTCAGCCTTAACCAGATCCCGGATATAAGCTTGGGCAGCCGTCAGGATCCGCTGCTCGGCGGGATCGGTAGTGAGCAAAAGGGCCCTGATGGTCTGATGGGGCTTGAGGCCGGTTTCTGCCCGCAGGTTGCGCAGGCTGGTAATGGTTTGGATCACCAAGCCAAACTCCCGCTCCAGTTGAGGGTCGATCCAACTGGGATCCGGGGTGGGATAGGGCTGCACAGAGATGGAAGTGGTTTGATTGACCTGGGTGAGAAGCTGCCAGATCTCCTCGGTGATGTGGGGCATCCAGGGGTGCAGCAGCTTGAGAATGGTTTCCAAAACGGTGGCCAGCACCTGCTGCGCTGTGCGCTTGGAAGCCAGGTCTTCTCCCCGCAGCCGGGGCTTGACCAGCTCGATGTACCAGTCGCAAAAGTCATCCCAAATGAGAGAGTAGAGCAGGCGCGCCCCCTCGCCCAGGCCATAGGCTTCCAGCTCGGCGATGACTTGGGTGGCCGTGGAGTGCAGCCGCGACAGGATCCAGCGATCGGCCAGCTCCAGCGCTTCGGGGGCAGGGGATCCCAGTTGGGCAGGGGTTTGCCCCTCCAAGTTCATCAACACAAAGCGGGAGGCGTTCCAGATCTTATTGGCAAAGTTGCGGGCGGCCTCCACGCTGGCGCTCTCCCCCGTCTTGCGGTCGTAGGCCAGGCGGATATCCTGCCCTGCCCCCACCACCTCTTTGACCAGGGCATAGCGCAGGGCGTCGGTGCCGTATTTGTCCAGCAGCTCCAGGGGATCGATGCCATTTCCCTTGGTTTTGGACATTTTCGCCCCGTGCTCATCCCGCACCAGGCCATTGATGTACACATCTTTGAAGGGGATCTGGCCGGTAAATTGGGATCCCATCATGGCCATGCGGGCCACCCAGAAGAAAATGATGTCAAAGCCCGTGGACATCAGGGAGTTGGGATAGTAGCGTTTGAAATCCTCGGTCTCTTCCGGCCAGCCCAGGGTTGAAAAGGGCCACAGAGCAGAGCTAAACCAGGTATCCAGCACATCGGGATCCTGTTCCACCCGCTCAACTTCTGGGCCAAACTTTTCCCGTGCCTTGAGCAGCGCTTCCTCGCCGTTGCGGGCCACCACAAAAGCTTGGGGATCCTCGAGAAGCTGGCCATTGAGGACTGGATACCAAGCTGGGATCTGATGGCCCCACCACAACTGCCGAGAAATGCACCAGGGGCGCAGCTTTTCCAGCCAGCCCGTGTAGACTTTGGTCCAGCGCTCAGGGATAAAGCGGGGGCTATTTCGTTGGTATTCCTCTTCCAAACAGCGAGCCCCCATCCCCGAGACATCGCAAAACCACTGAATGGAAAGCAAAGGCTCGATGGGCACGCCGCCGCGGTCGCTGTGGGGAACGGTGTGGGTGTAGTCCTCCACCTTCTCCAGCAGGCCATGTTCGGCAAACCACTGCACCACCTTTTCTCGGGCCACAAAGCGATCTAGGCCGGTGAAAGGATCCCCGTTTTCGTTGAGGGTGCCGTCTTTATTGAGGATGTTGATGAAGGGCAATTGGTGCCGTTTGCCGATTTCAAAGTCGTTGGGGTCGTGGGCCGGGGTAATCTTCACACACCCGGAGCCAAAGGAGGGATCCACGTACTCATCCGCAATGATGGGGATGAGGCGATTTTTAATGGGCAGGCGAATGAACTGGCCGATGAGATGGCAATAGCGCTCGTCTTGGGGGTTTACCGCCACCGCCGTATCCCCCAGCATGGTCTCGGGCCGAGTGGTGGCCACCACCAGATACTGGCCGGGATCCTCGGCCAAGGGATAACGAAAATGCCACAAATGGCCCTTGACCTCTTTGTCGTCTAGCTCAATGTCTGACACCGCCGACTGGGTAGCCGGGCACCAGTTCACCAAATACTCGCCCCGGTAAATCAACCCCGCCTCGTATAGCCGCACAAACGCCTCGGTTACCGCCCGGCTCAGCCCCTCGTCGAGGGTAAAGCGATCCCGCGTCCAGTCCAGCGAGAGACCCAGCCGCCGCAACTGGCTCTTGATGGCTCCCTGCGACTGCTCCTTCCAAGCCCAGGCTCGCTCCAGAAAAGCCTCGCGGCCCAGATCGAAGCGGGTCTTGCCCTCTTGGCGCAGTTGGTTTTCCAGGATGGTGTGCACGGCGATGCTGGCATGGTCTGTGCCGGGGAGCCAGAGCACGTTGTAGCCGCGCATCCGCTTGTAGCGCGTCACCACATCCGGCAGGGTAAAGGCAAAAGCATGGCCCATGTGCAGGTTGCCCGTCACATTGGGCGGGGGCAGCACCATGCTAAAGGCCTCTCCCGGCGCCTTGGGATCCGCCACGTAAAAGCCCTTCTCCTCCCAAAAGCGCTGCCACTTCGGCTCGGTCTCGAAGGGGTTGTACTGGCTGGGCAGGTTGACAGAGGAAATTGCAGCAGTCATGGGGAGAATAGGCCAACGGCTGAGAAGGATGAATCACTTTGATGAATCACTTTATAGAGTAGCAGTTCAACCCTTTGCCCTTCGGGGTAGAGTGGCCCATCGGTCTTGACCCTAATCACACGGCTAGAGAGGGATTTCGAGCTAGGGTACTACCATCCTCAGCTTTGGGTACGGCGTTATGTCCAGATCATTGACGGCAACGGTCCTGATGGCTCTGATGGCTCTATCCCCTGGGATCCCTGCCTTGGCGCAACAGGACTGGAAGAGATCAGAGAGAGACATCCTACTTTGTCGTGGGGAGCCTTTTGAACCAGGCTCTCTGGCAGGTTATGAAGCTTGCTTCAGTGCTCGCCTTCATCCGGATGAACAATCCTGGCCGCCTCTACTACCCCTGATAGGCCTGTATTTTACCCCGCACTCTGACTACTCTTTTTTTTGCTTTGTAGGTGCAGGAAAGCCCGGTAGCCTGGAGGCAATTCTCGTCGGTCGAAGTGGAGAGTTCGTGTTTGGCCTAGATCGCCCTCTGGCCCCTTCTGAACTAGAAGGGGAGACCCCTTGGATTATCCAGCGAAAAGCCCGCATTCTCGAGGTGGAGGGGGAGCCTGTTGCCAGTTTCAGGCAACTGGTGGTTTACGACGAAACCGAGTTGAACTTGGAGGGGTTCGTGCCTGTGACTGCGCCTCCAGGATACCTCATTTCGCCGGACGAGTTTTTAGAGGCTCCCGAGTGCCAAGCCATTTTGAATTGAGGACTCCTCCACTTGTAACTGGTGTGCGTTCTTGGGTTTTGGCAGGCTTACGAGATGGCTCTAGAGCCCAGAGTAAGCGTTGAGCCATTCCATAAAATAAAACACCAGCGGCCCGGTGAATACGTAGCTATCCCCCCGATCCAAGATGCCACCGTGGCCCGGGATTAGATCCCCGGAATCTTTCACCCCTGCATCCCGTTTCATCAGAGATTCTGTGAGATCTCCCAGCAGGCTGGTTAACCCAATCAAAAACCCCAGAATGCCCCCACTCAACCAGCTCCACGGCCAGCCCAGGTAATAGGCTCCAACCACCGCAAGGGTCATGCTGGCGGCAATGCCGGCTACTGCCCCTTCCACCGTCTTTTTCGGGCTGAGGATGGAGAGCTTGGTGCGCCCAAAGGCCCGACCACACAGGTAGGCCCCTACATCTGCGGCGATCACGCAGCCAATGGCCAGCAGCGTAATCCATAGCCCTTCGCCCAGCCCTTGCGCAAAAGACAAGGCCCTGACCCGAATCCAGAAGCTGGGCAGCAACGCACAGTAGAACAACCCCAAGATCGAGGTGGCAATATCGGCAATGGTGGCCACCTTGGGCTTAAAGAGCAAATAAAAACAGATGATCGATCCCGCCACGATAAAGGCAGGGCTGGTCCACTCCGGCCTCACCTGCTGCAAAATCACCAGCACCTGGCTGGAAAACATGGTGGTGCGCATGGCCGGCGCATTGCCTTTGGCTTGCACCAAGCGAAAAAACTCCAACTGGGCCAAAAAAATGATTAGCCCAATGGCTGCAGTAAAATACCAGCCCCCTAGCAGGGTGACCGCCAACGCAAACAACACCGCCGCAAAACCGCTAACCCAACGGGCTCCCATGGGCGCACCCCGTCACGTTGGCTGGCCAAATACCTCTTGCCCCCGGCTCCAGCAGATCGACGTCCAAGCCGAGAGCAGAAGAAACCCCCCCTCTGGTGTTCAAGATTCGCGTTTGCGGGACGGAGTCCTGATGCGGCTGCTGCAATGGAAACGCCTCTTGCCCTAGCCTTTCAGTTTAACTCCCTTGGCCTCGAAACAACCGCTTTCGGCCCTGCAGGATGGGATTTCCAGGTAAGGTGGCAGACAGACTGGAGCATGAGATAATGGGCAAACCGCAAAGCTCACTGCTGACCGCCTAAGATACCTCTGATTCGTTGCACCGCAGCATGGTTCAAGAACTTACTTCGCGCTCCACAACTGCTCGCATTTCTGCCGAAGAGGCTCGTCTTCTTTATGAAGACATGGTGCTGGGCCGCCTGTTTGAAGACAAGTGCGCCGAAATGTACTACAAGGGCAAGATGTTCGGCTTTGTGCATCTGTACAACGGCCAAGAGGCCGTCTCTACGGGGGTGATCAAGGCGCTCAAGCCCACCGACTACGTGTGCAGCACCTACCGCGATCATGTGCATGCCCTCAGCACCGGGATCCCGCCGCGGGCGGTCATGGCAGAGTTGTTCGGCAAGGCCACCGGCTGCAGCAAGGGTCGGGGTGGTTCCATGCACCTCTTCTCGGCGGAGCACAATTTCTTGGGGGGCTATGCCTTTGTGGCCGAAGGGATCCCAGTGGCGACGGGGGCTGCTTTTTCTGCCAAATACCGGGGCACCGACCAGGTAACCGCCTGCTTCTTTGGGGATGGAGCCTGCAACAACGGCCAGTTTTACGAGTGCCTCAACATGGCCGCCCTCTGGAAGTTGCCCATCGTCTATGTGGTGGAAAATAACTTCTGGGCTATTGGCATGGCCCATGAACGCGCCACTTCCGACACCGATATTTACCGCAAAGGCCCGGCTTTTGGCATGCCCGGCTACCAGGTGGATGGGATGGATGTGCTAGCAGTGCGAGAGGCCGCCCAACAGGCCATTGCCCGCGCCCGTGCCGGAGAAGGCCCCACCTTGCTAGAGTGCATCACCTATCGTTTTCGGGGCCATTCCCTTGCCGACCCTGACGAGCTGCGCAGTCCTGAGGAAAAAGAGTTCTGGCGGCAGCGGGATCCCATTAAACAACTGGAACGCTATGCCCTGGAGCACAACCTAATGTCCGAGGCAGACTTCCAAGCCATCCACGCGGAGGTCAGCGCCGTGATTGAGGACGCGGTTCTTTTCGCCCTGGAAAGCCCAGAGCCCACTCTGGACGAGCTACACCGCTTTGTCTTTGCCGAAGATGAGTAGACCCCCCCAGGTACCGGGGGAGTTCAGGAGCCGAGATCTTGCTTGGCCGGAGGATCCCTGGCCAGCTCGGGCGGCCTATCCACCCGACGGAGCGCTATCGCGCCGGATCCCTTGAGGATCCTCGATGATTGGCATTGGAGAAACCTTCTCGAGATCTGCGCTATTGCGCAGATTTTTTTGTAAATATCGCTTCCCATTTGTTTACACAGCTTCATATCATTGAGGTATCGAGCATGAGTATTTATTCCCGGTCATGAGCAATTCTCTTGAGTTTCCCTGGCTGTCGGTGCTGGTGCTCTTGCCTCTGCTGGCAGCCTTCGGGATCCCCTTGATCCCCCAGAGCCGTTGGGTGCGTTGGTATGCCCTCGCTGTGGGGGCTTTTGATTTGGGCCTGATGGCCTATGTCTTTGCGCGGCACTATGACCTGCAGGACTTTTCTCTGCAACTGGCGGAGCGCTACGCCTGGGTGCCCCAAATTGGGTTCCACTGGTCGCTGGCGGTGGACGGCCTCTCCTTCCCGCTGGTGTTGCTGTCGGGTTTGATCACAACCCTGTCGATTGTGGCGGCTTGGAATCTCACCCATAAGCCGCGTTTGTTTTTCTTCTTGCTGCTGCTGATGTACGGTGCCCAGGTGGGCGTGTTTCTGGCGCAGGACATGCTCCTTTTCTTCCTGATGTGGGAGATTGAGCTGGTGCCGGTCTATCTGCTCATCTCCATTTGGGGTGGGCCGAAGCGCCAGTACGCCGCCACCAAGTTCATCCTCTACACCGCCGCCGCCTCCATTTTTATCTTGGTGGGATCCCTGGCGATGGCCTTCTACGGCGAGGGCTTCAGCCTGGAGATGGCAGAGCTGAGCGCTAAGTCTTACCCACTGGCCTTGGAGCTGTTGGCCTATGCGGCTTTGCTGATCGCCTTTGGGGTGAAGCTGCCGATTTTCCCGCTGCACACCTGGCTGCCGGATGCCCACAGCGAAGCCTCTGCTCCCATTTCCATGATCTTGGCGGGAGTTCTGCTCAAGATGGGTGGCTATGGCCTGATCCGCATGAATGTGGGCATGTTGTCGGAAGCCCACGTGTACTTCGCCCCGGTGCTGGCGGTGTTGGGTGTGGTGAACATCATCTACGGGGCGTTGGCCGCCTTCGGTCAGAACCATCTCAAGCGGCGCTTGGCCTATTCGTCCATTGCCCACATGGGCTTTGTGTTGATCGGGATCTCCGCCTTCACGGAGCTGGGCATCAATGGGGCAGTGCTGCAGATGATCTCCCACGGTCTGATTGCCGCGGTTCTGTTCTTCCTGACGGGGATCACCTACGAGCGCACCCACACCCTTGCCCTCGACAAGTTGGGAGGGTTGGCCAAGCAGATGCCGAAGGCTTTTGCCCTGTTTACGGCGGGATCCCTGGCCTCTCTGGCGCTGCCGGGGATGAGCGGATTTGTGGGTGAGCTGACGGTGTTCTTGGGCTTGACCACCAGCGATGCCTATGCGCCGACCTTCAAAGCGGGAATTGCCCTGCTGGCGGCAGTGGGCATCATTCTGACGCCCATTTACTTGCTCTCCATGCTGCGTCAGGTGTTCTACGGGGCTCAGGATCCCGGCTTGGTTTTGGAAGACTACCTGGGGGATATGCGTCCGCGGGAAATGGCGGTGGCCCTCTGTCTGCTGTTGCCGATTCTCGGCATTGGCTTCTACCCGCGCCTGGCTACCCAAACCTACGATGTCACGACGGTGGCGGTAGCTGCCCAGTTGCGCAGTGTGTTGGCAACTGAAATCGTGCAGCGGCCTTTCTTCCCCTCGCCAGTGCAATCGGCTCAGGTGGCGGCTTTGCCTCTGGAGGATTAAAGGGGGGTCGAGACTCGGTTCTTCTTTATCTCTATTCCTTACTCTGTCCAGAAGAGCTGGTGTTCGAGGTGCAACCCGACTCAACTTTCAGCTCTTCTTTTGTTTTTTTTAAGTTTTAAGATTGGATTTAGGATCCGGGATGTTCCTGGGCTGGGATTTTCGTGCAGCCGATTGTTCTTGTGCCGTCCATCCTATCGGTGATCGGTGTGGATAGAGTTTTGTTCCATCAGGTTTAGCTGCACCACCAACCACCAGAGGGTTACAT
>NZ_JANSIB010000070.1:11113-12657 GCF_047461895.1 Synechococcus sp. R55.8
ATAGAGTTTTGTTCCATCAGGTTTAGCTGCACCACCAACCACCAGAGGGTTACATCGGAGTAGGTCGCCCGACGCTTGAGCCGAGAAATGGAGTGTACCGGGTTTTGGCTGTCGATCATCCACTCAGAAGCGATGATTTGGCCGCGTTGCTGAGCATTCATTGTTTCTCCCTCCGCTCGCCAACTGCTCAATACTTAGAATGGCTAATATTTAGGATGGCGAATTTGCGCGGGAGCGTGTGAAAAAATATATTACGCAGGGATCCCCAAAGTCGGCTAACTTTCTTAGCAATGAGGATCTCATAGGCCGTTGAGTTGCCGATTTGCCGTCCGGGGATGGGAAAAATGTTGCAGAAGGGGTAAAAGGTTGGGCGAGGGGATTGCCCCTATCTTCACAAGTCTTAAAACCTAGAAAGATTCTATTTTCTCTTGACTTGTCTGTGGGTCTGAATTCCACCTCCCTTCGCCGGCCTCTGCAGCAGCAACCCTTGAGGAGCCTGAGATCGCGATGAGAGCCAAGGCCATCTCTCCCCAGCCAGCCTCTGCTTTTGGAGAAGTGGTGGAAGCCAACACCACAACCTTTGTGGCCCAGTGCTTCGAGCCGGAACGTCTGACCTTCCCACCCATGCCTGCTCTCGGCAGTTGGACGCGCTCCCAAGACGAAGAGACCGGCAACCTAATCTACGGGGTGGTTTGCTATGCCGCCATCGCCCCCATCGACACCGTCCACCGCGCCAGGGCTTTGGGCCTCTCCCCTCAGGAGCTGCGGGAGCAACAGCCCCAAATTTTTGCCATGTTGCGCACCGATTTCCGCGCGGCCATTGTCGGCTTTGTCAGCGGGGGACGAGTCTACCAGTACTTGCCGCCACGGCCTCCCCAGATTCACCAGCCGGTTTATCTCTGCTCCGATACGGAAGTGAGGGAGTTCTGCCGCTCTTTCGAGTTTTTGCGCACCCTGCTACGGGTCAACGGGATCCCAACCGATGAGCTGGTGGCTGCCGTGATCCGCCAGACTTACCGAATCCTGAACCGAGATCGCAACTGGCTTTTACAGGCAGGTCGGCAGTTGAGCTCTCTGTTGCGGGATGATTATGAGCATCTCAGCGCAATTTTACGAAAGATTGAAGCCTAAGCGAAGAAATATTGAGAATGGCCTTGGATCCCTCTGGAATCGAGTCGGGGGGTGATAACCTGAGGCCGTTTCCTATGGAATTGATTCCCTTTGAATCCTCTTTCTGCTGTAAAAATGTTTAACAAATTCAATCCTTCTGACAAACCCTCCAAAGGCAATTGGGCAGGTCGTACCTTTTCTGCAGCTGCGGGCGCTTCGGTGGCAGCCGGTGTTTGCATTGCCCACGGTCAGCCGGCTTATGTGTCGCTGTTGGTGGCCTGTTGCGCGACGGTGTTTACCCTCGTTTTGGATGAAATGGGCTGGATCTAGGCTCGGTTGCAACTTCAGCTTTGGTTTTGCTGCATAAGAAGCCGCTCTAAAGCAGAGACTAACCAATCCAATAGGGATCCCTGGCCCTCTGGGTTTGCTGCTTG
>NZ_JANSIB010000070.1:12757-15365 GCF_047461895.1 Synechococcus sp. R55.8
CTGAACAAAGGCAGGGGCACACCTGTGGTGGGCAGAACCCCGGTGACCACGCCGATGTTCATCAGCGACTGCCCCACCAGAAACATCAGGCAGCCGCAGGCTACTAAGCGAATGGTCAGCTCTCGACAGCGCCCCATCACCCGCCAGCCCAGCAGAGTGTAGAAGGTCAGCAACCCCAGAAAGAACAGGGATCCGGCCAAGCCAAACTCTTCTGCATACACCGAGAAGATGAAGTCGGTGTATTGGATGGGCAGGTAGAACAGCTTTTGCTGGGAAAGGCCATATCCCTTGCCCCACAGGCCGCCGGAGCCAATGGCCAACAGGCTTTGCACCAACTGATAGCCATCCCCTTGGGCGTTACCCCAGGGATCCAAAAAAGCCAAGATGCGCCGCCGTTGGTAATCTTTGCTGAGAATGCTCACCACAGCCGCCAGAATCCCCAGCCCCGCTGTGGCCAAAAGGGTGAAAGCTGGGATCCCGGCGGTCCAAGCCATGACCCAGAGGGTAAGGCCGCAGATGGCCGTGGTGCCCAGGTTGGGCTGGGCGAGGATCCCCAAGAGCGCAAAGGCGAAGATAACCACCCAGAGGATGCGGAACCAGGGAGGATGGTGAAACCAGCGGCCAAAGATCCAGGATCCCTGCAACACCAACAGGGGCTTGAGCAATTCTGAAGGCTGGATAACAGGGATCACCTTCAAATCCAGCCAGCGGCTGGCCTCCAGGCGGGAAACCCCCAATCCCGGCACCTGGGTGGCCCACACCAAGCCAACTCCCACCAAGCAGAGGATCCCGGCCCAGGGGAACCAGCGCCGCAATGGGATCCGCACCAGAACCCAGAAACAACCCAGACCCAACCCGGCCCAGAGCAATTGCCGCTTGAAAAAGTAGAGGCCATCGCCGGTGATCCGCTGAGCCACCGGGTAGGAAGCGGAAAACAGCATCATCAGCCCCAGCACCAGCCAGATCAAGGTGAGCCAGCGCAGCCAGCGAGCCTCAGCATTCCAGGGATCCCTGGAGGGCTTGGCAGCAGGCTCGGAAATGGTTGCCACGGTGTTCAAAGCTGGAGTACTGGTCAAAACTGGCACAGGCGGGGGACAGCAAAATGGTGATGGGTTGAGCGGGCTTCCCCAAGCTCTGAGCTTGACGCGAAAGGGAACAAGCCGCTGCAAAGGCTCTTTCCACCGCTACATCTAGGGTTGGCACCAGCTCAACGTCAGTATAGTGGATCCCCTGGAGGGCCTCTGCCAGCACTGGGGCAGACTCCCCCATCAGCAACACGCGGGCCACCTTGGCCCGAATCAACCGCAACCAGGCGCCGGGATCCCCCTGCTTAGCCCTTCCTCCGGCAATCAGAATAATGGGTGGGGAAAGGGCGTTGAGCGCCACCCAGCCGGCCTCGTAGTTGGTGGCCTTGCTGTCGTTGACAAAGCGGATAGGGGTGGATCCCACCTGGATTTGCGCCACCCGCTCCAGCCGATGGGGCATGCCGGCAAAAGATCGGATGGCTTTTTGAATGGCAGCGTTGGGGAGCCCAGCTAGACGTGCTGCTGCTGCCGCCAAGAGCAGGTTTTGCAGGTTGTGTTGGCCAGGGCAGCGTTCTGCAAAGTCCTCCAGCTCCGCCACCATCTCCCCCTGGATGTAGAGGCGGTTTTCCCGCAGGTCAAGGGTTGCGGTGGGATCCCGGTCACAACAGCCTTGGGTAGCAACAAGGGAAGTCCAATAGGTATTTTCCCAGTCCTGCCGGCGGCGGCACAGGTAGGGATCCTCGCCGTTGAGCACCCGCCACTGGGCCCGATCCAAAAGGCGAGCCTTAAAGCTGGCATAGCGCTCCAGCGTCCCATGCCGTTCTAGGTGATCGGGAGTGAAGGTGGTCCACACCCCAATGCGCGGCGGCCCTCCAGGAGTGCTGCTCATGAGGCGGCTACTGGCCTCCAACTGGTAGCTGCTCAGCTCCGCCACGATCCAGTCCGGCTTGAGCTTTCCCTGGAGCGTTGCCAAAGCCACCTGCGACAGGGGCAGGCCGATGTTGCCGCAGGGGATCCCTTGCAGCCCCGCCGCCTTGAACATCTCCGCCACCAGAGCTGTGGTGGTGCTTTTGCCGTTGGTGCCGGTGATCCCCACCCAGGGTAGGTGGTCAAGATAGATCCAGGCCAGCTCCGCCTCCCCCACCACCGGGATTCCCTGTTGACGCACCGCCTGCAGCAGCGGGTGATCCCAAGCAATGCCTGGACTGACCACCACCTGCTTCACCCCTTCGGCCAGTTGAAAAGGCTGCCCCAGCCGAACCGGGATCCCTTCTTGATTGAGCTCAGCCTGCCGCTGTCTGAGAAGAGGGGAATCTTGCTCATCCCAAACCAGCACTTCATAGCCCTGGGCCCGCAACAGCCGCGCTGCCGCCAGCCCCGCAATGCCTAACCCCAAAACTTGATGTTGCACGTTGGTTTCTACTTCTTTCTTTATTTGGGGATCCCTGCTTGGATCTTACCGGTCACGTCCTTGACCCGCATGTTTTTGTTCGACACTCCCCTTGCTTATGGGGGTAACCAGTTGGTGGAGTGGATGGAGTTTTCCTAGCCGCCTGGATGGCTAACTTGGGAATAGGCTGGAG
>NZ_JANSIB010000071.1:0-15213 GCF_047461895.1 Synechococcus sp. R55.8
AAGCTCAGTAAATTCAGCAAAGTTCAGGGTTTTGGGGGTTAGAGGCATGCTCCACAGATCCCTCAAGCTGGCAAGGGATCGCTATGATTTCAGCATAGTCTGAATCCTTCTGGGGGAGGGCTGGCTTGGTTGTCCGGATCCCTCCAACACCAGACGACTAGAATGAGTAGGAAGCAGATTTGCCTATTCCCAGCAGCATCACCCACTCAGCAGGGCCGTCTTTTTTCTTATGCTAGACGCTTTACTGATCGCGATCTTCATGTTGGCCGGGGCTGGTCTCGGGTTTTACGGCCTGGATTTGCTCCCTCCTGCCGCCATTCAGGGGGCCAATGTGGAAGGAGCCCGTGTCGTCACCAGCGGCTTTGGCGTGCTGGCAGGACTGGCTTTGGGATCCCTGGTGCGCTGGAGCTACCGTCGCTTCGAGGCCAATGTGCGCTCCCTGCCGCCGGACGTGTTGATCAGCCGCTCGGTGGGGTTGGTGATCGGCTTGGTGATCGCCAATCTGGCCATGGCTCCTGTGTACTTGCTGCCCTTGCCTCCCCAACTCAACAGGTTCCTCGAGCCACTGGCTTCGGTCTTTTTCAGCTTGGCCTTTGCCTATCTGGGGGTCAGCCTGGCCGATACCCACGGCCCCTCGCTGCTGCGGCTGTTTAACCCCAACTATGCTTTGCAGGCAGCCCTCTGGGCGGAGGGCAATGTGGTGGCTGCCACGGCCAAGGTTTTGGACACCAGCTCCATCATCGATGGCCGAGTGGCTCAGTTAATCGAGACAGGTTTTTTGGAAGGAACCCTGGTGGTTCCTCGCTTTGTGCTGACGGAATTGCAGACCATTGCCGACAAAGCCGATGCCCAAAAACGAGAGCGGGGCCGCAAAGGTTTGGATACGCTGCAGGCTCTACGAGAGGCCTACCCCGATCGTTTCGTTATTCACGAAGCCAACTATCCAGATCTGACCACTGTCGATGAAAAGCTGGTGCGCCTCACCCAAACCGTGGGGGGAACGCTGCTTACCACCGATTACAACCTGAAGAAGGTGGCGGCTCTGCAGGGGGTCAAGGTGCTGAATGTGAATGAGTTGGCCGAGGCGCTGCGGCCCATCTATGTTGCCGGCGACAGCTTTGATATCAAGATCACCCGCGAAGGAAAAGAGCCAGGTCAAGGGGTAGGCTACTTGGAAGACGGCACCATGGTGGTGGTGGAAGAAGGGCAGCGCTCTGTGGGCAAAACCCGCTCTGTGGTTGTGACCAGCGCCATTCAAACCTCAGCAGGCCGCATGATCTTCGCCCGCCTCAACAAGGACTCTGCCCCACTAACCCGCCCGGCCTCTGATCCGGCCAGCCCGGCTTCCTCTGGAAAAACCTGAGTTTTGGCCTACGTTCCCCTAGCGCAATGGTGGCTTCATCCCAAATGGGCGCCCTCCGACCCACTCCGATGTTCTACACGCAGGATCGCCAGAGGCGCTTCTGGAGTTTTTACTGGGAAGATGCCGAGAAATATGGCATCCACCCTCAGCACATCGTGAGCGGACAGCAAATCTGGGAGGTGGCCAACGCTGGAGAGTACGAAGCCAAGCTCAACCAGGTCTTTGCAAGCGGGGATCCCCTCTCCTACGAATGTCAGGTGCTCTCGCCCCGCTACAAGTTGCATCTGCATCTTTCTCTCAACCCTGTACGGGACATGGAAGGGGAGGTGGTGGCGGTTGCGGCAGTGGGCAAGTTGCTGGGGGCTACGCCTTTTGCGTTGGCCGGAGGAACCAGCAGCCCCAACAGCCAGCCCCATGCTCTCCCGGCCGATCCGGTACAGGGGATCACGACGCAGTTGGTGCGCAACATCCGGCATTCCCTGGATATCCGGCAACTGTGCCAGCAGACCGTGGAGCAGTTGGGGCAACTGTTTGAGGTAGATCGCTGCCTGATGGCCCTCTACGAGGTGGGGCAAGACTCCCTCACGGTCAATGCCGAGTACCGCCGCCATCCTGGGGATCCCTCCCTGCTCCACCAGACCCTGAAGCTGGCAGATTACCCCCATTTGTTGCAGGCCCTCAGACAGGAAGAACCGGTGGAGGCGGGGCGACATCTGGCCATTGCCATGTCTTACCAGGGCTACGCCAACAGCCTGCTCTGGCTGGAAATGCTGGATCCGAACAGGGTTCCTGTTTGGCAGCCAAGCCACATTCAGGTACTCCAGAGCATTGCCACCTACCTGGGCGCAGCCATTGCCCACGCCATTTTGCTGGATCAAAGTCGCCAACTGGCAACCCGCTTGCAGTTAGCCAACCAAACTCTGCGTCAGAAAAATAAGGAGCTGGAGCAGGCCCGTGCCCAAGCGGAATCGGCCAACCAGCTCAAAAGCCAATTCTTGGCTAACACCTCCCACGAGCTGCGCACCCCTCTCAACGGGATCATCGGCTTTATCAAGCTGGTGCTGGACGGGATGGCCGAAAACCGCGAAGAGGAGCTGGACTTTTTGCAAGAGGCCTATCGCTCTGCCCTGCACCTGCTGGCCCTAATCAACGATGTGCTGGATATCGCCAAGATCGAGGCGGGCAAAATGCAGTTGGAGTTCCAGCCCTGCGACCTGCGAGCTTTGTTTAAGGATGTGGAGGCCAAGACTAGCCTGCAGGCCAGCCAAAAGGGCCTACAACTGAGCTTCCACCTGCCCAACACCTCGGATCAGATTTTGCTCTTGGGCGATTACCAACGCCTGTTGCAGGTGATGCTCAATTTGGTGGGGAATGCCATCAAGTTTACCCCCAAAGGCTCAGTAACCGTGCGAGCGGATATCCTGCCCGGCAATCCGGGGTTGGCCCGCATCCGCGTCATCGACACAGGGATCGGCGTGTCGCTGGAAAAGCAGCAAAAACTGTTTCAGGCCTTCACACAGGTGGATGGTTCCACCACCCGCCAATATGGAGGAACCGGCTTGGGCCTGGCCATCAGCCAACGCCTGGTGGAGGCGATGGGAGGGGAAATCAATTTCTACAGCCTGGGCGAAGGGCTGGGATCCACCGTCACCTTTACGGTGCCCCTCTACCGCAAGCCGCTCCTGAGCGGGGATCCGAACCCAGAGGCGCTCCCTGCTCAACCCGCCCGAGATAGACCTGAGGATGCGGATCCCACCTTGATTTCTGTTCCCAACTCAGTCCAGCGATGACCCACCCGGCCATTTCTCCTTCAACCGCTCTGGGTACCTCTCGGTTGCGGCGCAGCACTGCGCGAACATTCCCCCATGCCCTATCCTCGTAAACGGTTTGGTCAGCATTGGCTCAAGGATCCCGCTGTTCACGAGGCGATTGTGCGGGCTGCCCAGTTGAATGATCTAGAGGGAGACGCGGATCCCACTTGGGTGCTGGAGATCGGCCCCGGCACCGGCCAACTGACGCGGCGATTGCTGGCCCAGGGTGTCCAGGTGGTGGCGGTGGAGATCGACCGGGATCTGTGCCGACTGCTGCAAAAACGGTTCGCCGGCCAACCCCGTTTCCACCTGCTGGAGGGAGATTTTCTCCGCCTGCCGCTGCCTCCTCAACCCCGCCTGCTGGTGGCCAATATCCCCTACAACCTGACCGGCCCCATTTTGGAAAAGGTGCTCGGATCCCCGGCCCAGCCGGTTCGGCAGTTCGAGCGCATTGTCCTCCTGGTGCAAAAAGAGCTGGCCGAGCGCTTGCAGGCCGGCCCCGGCAGCAAAGCCTATGGTGCTCTGAGCTTGCGGACGCAGTATTTGGCCGATTGCGAGCTGATCTGCAGGGTGCCCCCCACCGCTTTCAAGCCCGCCCCCAAGGTGGAATCTGCCGTGATTCGCCTCACCCCCCGCCCCGCCCCCACCCCCGTCCGGGATCCCTGCTGGTTTAACCACCTCCTTCGACAGGGGTTCTCCACCCGCCGCAAGAAGCTCGTCAATGCCCTGGGAAGCTTGGTGGAGCGAGAAGCGGTTGCAGCAGCTTTGGCTCAGCTCCGCCTCAACCCCGATGCCCGCGCCGAAGAGCTGGATCTGCCCCACTGGCTGGCCTTGAGCGACCTGCTGCTGGAGAAAGCGCCCAAAAGGGCTGTTGTTCTTCAAGAGGGGCAGGAACCGGGGTAGGGTGAGAGAGGGAAGCTCAGTTGGACGAACCCAAACATCCTCTGGGGTTTTTGAAGTCCCTTCCCGATCTTGTTCTGGATCCCTTTCGTCAATGCAGGTGCATCCATGCAGGGCAACCAAGGCAAGCAAATCCTCTTGACCGGTGGCACAGGCGGGCTGGGTTTGGGGGTGGTTCCCGTGGTGCTGGCCAGCGGAGCAGAGCTGACCTTGACCTATCGACAAGAAAAAGATCTCACCATTTTGCGGGAGCGCCTGCCGGCCAATGCTCTGGATCGGGTTCGCTTTGTGCAGGTGGATTTAACAGATGAGGCGGCGGTTGCCCGCGTCATTGCCGACCTACCCCGCGTGGATGGGCTGATCCACCTGGTGGGGGGCTTTGCCATGGGCCCCACCCACGAGTACAGCTTGGCGGACTGGTATCGCGACTTCGACCTCAACCTCACCACCACATTCCTGACCTGCAAGCACAGCCTGCGCAGAATGTGGCAACAGGGCTATGGGAGGATTGTAACGGTGGGATCCCGAGGAGCGGTGGAGCCGGGCCCGCAATTGGCTGCCTACTGCGCTTCCAAAGCAGGGGTGGTGGCCCTGACCCGTACCATTGCCGCCGAAACCCAAGGCACAGACATCACAGCCAACGTCATCCTGCCCAGCATCATCGACACGCCGGCCAACCGAGCTGCCATGGGATCCGAGCAAGCCGAGCTGTGGGTCAAGCCAGAGTCCATCGGGCAGGTGATCGCCTTTTTGGTCTCAGAAGCAGCGCGGGATCTGCGAGGGGCGGTGATCCCGGTGTATGGCAACGTCTAGGCAACTGGTTGACCAAGCCATGAGCCGCCATTCATGATACAGAATATGCACTTATCCCTATCCAGTTCTTTTCCATGCTGAAGCGATTATTCTTGGGTGGTTTGCGCCGGCAAATCGGTCGCATTGAGGTGGCAGGGGCCATTGATGGCAAAACTCGCGAGCGGGTTCTCAAGGCCCTGAAAGAGGCGGAAGAAAACCATATCCCTGCCGTGGTGCTGCGCATCGATAGTCCAGGTGGGACGGTGGCCGACTCCCAAGAAATCTACAATGCCCTCTTGCGTTTGCGAGAGAAAAAGGGCACCCGTATTGTCGCCAGCTTTGGCAACATTGCCGCCTCTGGGGGGGTTTATATTGCCATGGGAGCCGAAAAAATTGTTGCCAACCCAGGAACAATCACCGGTAGCATTGGTGTGATCATTCGAGGCAACAATATCGAACGCCTCCTGGATAAGGTGGGGATTTCATTTAAGGTAATTAAGTCTGGCCCCTACAAAGATATTCTCTCGTTTGATCGCGAGCTGACCCCAGAAGAGCGAAACATCCTGCAAGAGTTGATCGACATCACCTACGGCCAGTTTGTGCAGACGGTTGCCGCTGCCCGCAAGTTAAGTTTGAATGTGGTCAAAACTTTTGCCGATGGTCGCATTTTCAGCGGAGAGCAGGCCCTCCACTTGGGTGTGGTGGATCGCTTGGGCACAGAGGAAGATGCCCGCCTTTGGGCGGCAGAGCTGGCCGGTTTGCCGACGGATGCGAAGTTCTACGACCTGCTCCCGCGGCGCAGAGGTTGGTCTCGATTTCTGCCGGCAGCAGAAGCCTTGGCCCGTCTGCAGTTTGAAGCGAGCACCTCGGGCTTGCCCCTGTGGCTTTACACAGGTTCTTGAGGCAGTTCGCGAACAGCTATTCCGGGAAGTTTAGCGTTCTGTACCGCACAGCCCCCACCCCCGGCCCCTCTTCCAGAGGGAGAGGGAGTTTAACTAAAGTAGCCCAACTCCAATTGCCGGGCCAGATCCAGCAGCCGGTGGGCCAGGGTTGGCTTGGTTGCCAATGGGATCCGCTCTGGACTTCCCTGCTGGGGGATCCAATAGCCTTGGTTGTGGCTGCTGCCAAAGCCGCTATCCGGTTGGTCGATGGGGTTGGCCACAATAGCATCCAGGCCCTTCTGGCGGAGCTTCTCTCTGGCCGGTGGCAAGGGATCCCCACTTTGGGCGGCAAAGCCGATGAGGCGCTGGCCAGGGCGTTTGTTGCGGGCCAGGGCTGCCACCAGGTCAGGGATCGGCTCCAACGGCAACATCTGGGGTAGATCGGCTTTGGGCAGCTTCCCCGCGTAAACCTGAGAGGGGCGCACATCCCCCACAGCAGCAGCCATCCACAAGAGATCCGCCTGGGGAAATTCCGCCTGCAAAGCCGCCTCCAGTTGGGCTGCCGTCTCCACCGGAATGGCCCGAATGGCGAAGGGCGCTGGATCAAAGGGGATCCCCAACGGCCCATGGACCAGCGTCACTGTCGCCCCCCGGCAGGCTGCCGCCACCGCCAGCGCCACTCCCATCCGACCACTGGCCGGGTTGCCGATAAAACGCACCGCGTCAATGGGCTCCCGTGTACCCCCCGCCGTCACCAACACCCGCTTGCCCTGCCAATCTTTTTTCCCCCCTGTCCAGAGCAAAGCCCGCACATACTCCTGCAGCGCCTCCGGCTCCAACATGCGCCCTTCCCCCACCGCATCACAGGCCAGGCGGCCACTGGCCGTCGGCAAGGCCCAAAAACGGGGATCCTGGTGTAGCCGCTGCCAATTCTCGGCCACCTTCTCCGCCTTCCACATCTGCGTATTCATAGCCGGTGCCACCGCCACCGGACACCGGGAAGCCAAAACCACATTGGTGAGCAAGTTATCCGCCAGCCCATGAGCCAACTTGCCCAAGGTGTTGGCCGACAAGGGTGCAATGAGGAGAGCCTCCGCCCATTCCCCCAACTCGATGTGCAGCGGTCGTCCTCGTGTTGCTTGCCAAAAGGCGGCATCCGTAAAAGCCGGCTGGCGGGACAAGGTGGCAAAAGTCAAAGGAGAAATAAAATGTTCCGCAGCTTTTGTCAAAACCACCTTGAGCTCTGCTCCCTGCTGCACCAGAGCAGACACCAAAGCTGCCGTTTTGTAAGCAGCAATCCCCCCGCTCACCCCAATGAGGAGACGCCGCCCCGACCAAAAGGGATCCATATTGAGTGACACGCAAACAGCCTTGTTTCCAGTTTCCCTGCTTTTGCTCAATTCCGGCGGCAAAGCGGGGATCCCTCGCCCAAAGATACTTTGACTTGGACGGATGACCCTGTCGAGAATAGGGCCTGAGAGCCTATCATTCCCCATTTCAGCCAAAGTCTCCCCCATAGGTTCTGGCCTTCAGAGGGAATTCCCCACTGCTGTTTTGCGCAACCAGCCCTCAGATCCCATTGCAGTCGCTCACTCATTCCCTCTAATTAAGAAGAGTTGGATCAAACTCTATTGCAATCGCTGTTTGTTTCTGGCTACACTAACAGTTGTCCCTAAAACCATCTTGATATGGCTACAACCAGTAAACCAAAACCACTCACTGGCCAAGAGCTCCTCGACAAGGTAACTTCAATGGGAAATGCGGATCGCAAGGAAAAAGCTCGCGCCTGTGGTTATGTCACCTACACCAAGAATGGTCAGGAGCGAGTGAATCTGATGCAGTTTAACAACGCCCTGTTGAAGGCCGTTGGCGTGGATCTCGGCGCTAGTGACGAAAATGGATCCCGTGGCCGCGCTCCTACCTTCCGGGTTTCGGTTCATAAGAATGGCAACCTCCTGATTGGAGCTGCCTACACCAAGAAGATGGGCCTCAAGCCCGGAGATGAGTTCGAGATCAAGCTGGGCCACCATAACATCAAGCTGGAGCGGGTCAACTGATTTGCTGTCTCCCTGGATGCTTTTCCCTGCTGGTGAGTTCATCTCAGCTTGGGTAAAGCCTTTGGTATTCCTTTCGGCCTCTAGGGGCTTGGGAGCAGCGACCTCTTCCCTTCGCTCCGGTGCTCATTGTCTTTCTACTTTTCAGAACAAGGGATCCTCATGATCCGCTGGGGATCCCTGGCAGTTTGTACCTCATCAATGGCTGAAGTGTGGGTAAGTTCGCTATTCTGACAACAGTTAAATTGGGTCTGCGGCAATGAACGCTCCGACTGTGCCAAATGTCTTTCGCCATTGGCGGCGGTGGCGAACTTGGGCGGGGCTGTTGTTGTTGGCAGCAGCGTTCTTTGTCATCGAGTCTCATCGGCAAGTTTGGCCTCAGTCGAATGCTTCTCAAAGTCAGGCATTTTTGGAGTGGGTGTCTTCCCAGCCTACCCCCGAACAGCAGGATGTTTTTGTGGATGGAGTCATTCGGCTGCAATTCAATCGGCCACTGGATCCCAATCTACAACGTCTGGCGGTTCAGTTGGATCCGCCGGCAGCGGTTATTTTTGATGTGCAGGGAGACGAGTTGTTGCTTAAGCCTCGGGATCCCTTGCGCTTTAGCACCCGTTACACCCTCACGCTTTCTCCCCAAGAGGGGCTGCCCCTCGAGCAGGCCATTCAGCTGAGTTTTCGCACCGAACCGCAATTTACCTACGAACGGGATGTCAAACCGCTGCTAGAAGCCAGTTGTGTGGGTTGCCATCAGCCGGCAGGACGGCAGCGCACCCAGTTGCTGGACAGTTATGAGGCCACGATGGCCTATGTCAGGCCCGGGGATCCCAATAGCGAGTTGATCAATCCCCGGTGGACGAGCCGCCACGCCTACATCCTCAACGCCATTAACCGCTCCGAAAGACTTAAACAACATTGGACAAAAGTGGACTTTCGACCAGCGTTGATGCTTTCTTCCTGCTTCTACGACCCTTGCCTAGCTGGGCTTGCAACCCAACCCCGGCAGCGGGATCTCCACAGGCGTGACTTCCCCCCAAGCTGGGGGTAGTTGAGGGTAGATACACCTCAAAATACCACCCCACCAAGTTAATCGCTGCGTTGAGATCCCGGTCTTTCTCTAAACCGCAACTCTCACAACGAAACACCCGCTGGTGCAGCGGCATCTGCTGTTTATGCTGGCAACAAGAACACAGCTGGCTGGACGGATAAAACCTATCCGCCACTACCACCTGACAGCTGTAGAGCCTAGCTTTATACTCTAGCTGTCGCCTGAACTCATAGAAACTACACTCGGCTAGACTACTAGCTAACTTGTGGTTCTTGAGCATCCCCGAGACGTTCAGGTCCTCTATAATTACCACCCGATACCTCTTAGCTAGATAGGTAGTAAGCTTGTGTAGGTTGTCCCGACGAATATCAACTACTCTCTTGTGGAGTCTTGCCACCTTCTTAACTGCCTTCCGCCGGTTTTGCGACCCCTTAACTTTCCTGGACAACCGCCTTTGCAACCTCCTCAGCCGCTTCCTAGCCTTACAATAGGGCTTGGGGTTGCCAAAAGTCCCCCCGTCAGAACACGTGGCTAGATTGTTAACTCCTAGGTCAACCCCAACAACGTCCCCTTCCTTCTCCAGCTCCCCTGGCTCAGGCGCCTCATACTTGAAGGAAATGAACCAACGGTGGGCCCGCCGGCTGATAACAACATTCTTGGGCACAACCGCAGGCAAGACCTCGTAACAAGCTAACCAGCCGAAAATCGGAACCTTGATTTTGTTGCCGGAAATTCTAATCCCACCTTCTAGGTAAAAGCTGTCCAGCTTCCCCTTCTTCTTGAATACTGGAAATCTAGACTTCCCAGCACGCCACCTCTTAATTGCTCTCTCCAGATTCCTAAGAGCTTCCTGCGGGGCACACTTAGAAACCTGATAGTACCAAGGATTAGCCCTCTTCACCTCGGCTACAAGTTTCTTGTGCAGATCAACTGCCGTGGGAATCTTCCGCTTCTCTGCCACAGCTTGCTTACAAAGCTCCAGTCCCCAGTTGTAAGCGTGCCGAGCAACCCCAGCGTGCTGCGCCGCCAGTGTCCTTTGCTTGTTATTCAGTCTTAACTCCGTCTTGAATCCTAATAACAAAGTATGACCTCTAGTTCAGCACTAAACCTATTGCTGTTCCCTTTGGAGCTACAAATTGGGGCATACTGAATATATATAATGTTATAATGTACACTACATTCAGTCGAGACTAGAGTTCAGCTCAACCGCCCCCAAGCTCGCGGCGACTCCCCAGAGATTGCTTACATTCAGGCCCGCGGGCTGCCCCTGTCCCGTCTGGGCTTTTGGACGCCGGAGGAAGTGGAGATCGTCCGCACCTGGATTGTGCAGGATGGCGCCTCCCGCACCAGCGCCCGCTTACAGATGGGCAACTGAATAAGGCATCTGGAACCCAAGCCTCACCGCCATGACCCCTCCTCAACCTTTGGCTACCGTGATTCAGGGATCCCTGAGTCGAGGGCTGGAAGCTCGCCTCAATCCCGGTGTCTCGGTAGAAGACTTGCGGGTGGGCAAATTCGTGGTGATCCAGGGGCAGCGCAACCGCTTCTTTGGCCTGCTTACTGACGTTACCCTAGAAACCAGCAACCCCCAAATTCTGGTCAATCCCCCCCGCCCGGAAGAGACCTTGCTGCAGGAGGTGCTGGCCGGTACCGGTACCTACGGCATTATTGCCCTCACCCCGATGCTGATGTTGGTGCCGCGGCAGACGGAAGGGGAAAGGCTGTATCCCCTGGTCAATCCCGAACGGCCAGAAGCGTTGGCAGCTCCCCTCGGCCAAGAACCCCCTTCCGCTGGCGCCATGGAGCTGCTGCCCGTGAAAACAGTGCCCGCCCATTTTTCGCAAGTGTATGAGGCACGGGAACTGGACTTTCGCACCGTCTTCGGCTGGGAAGACGACCCGGAGCGGCGCAACTTTGCTATCGGCCAGCCCCTCGACATGGCTGTGCCCATCTGTTTGGACTTGGATCGCTGGGTGGAGCGCAGCAACGGCATTTTCGGCAAATCGGGCACCGGCAAGTCCTTTCTAGCCCGCCTGATCCTGGCCGGCATCATCCGCAAACGGGCAGCGGTGAACTTGATCTTTGACATGCACTCCGAGTACGGCTGGGAGGCGGCCAGCGAAGACAAACACGCCAGCACCGTCAAGGGCTTGCGGCAGCTCTTTCCCGGTCAGGTACAGATCTATACCCTGGATCCCGATTCCACCCGGCGGCGAGGGGTGCGGGATGCGCAGGAGCTCTTCATCGCCTACAACCAGATCGAGGTGGAGGATCTGGCCCTGTTGGCAGAGGAGCTGAACCTATCGGAAGCCAGCCTGGAAAACGCCATCATCCTGCGCAACGAGTTTGGCCGCGACTGGATCAGCCGCCTCTTGAGCCTTTCCAACGCCGAGATCCAAGAGTTTTGCGAACAGAAAATGGGCAACAAAGCCTCGATGATGGCCCTGCAGCGCAAGCTCACCCGCCTTGACAACCTCAAGTACATCCGCAGCACCCTGCCCCACAACTACATCGGCCAGATTTTGGATGCCCTCAGCCGCGGCATTCACGTGGTTATCGAGTTTGGATCCCAGTCCAACCTGCTCTCCTACATGTTGGCGGCCAACGTCATCACCCGCCGCATTCACCAGGCCTACGTACATCAGACGGAGCGGTACTTGCAATCCAAAAATCCCCTCGACCGGCCCCGTCAACTGTGCATCACCATCGAGGAGGCCCACCGCTTTCTAAATCCGCGGGCGGCCAAGCAGACCATCTTCGGCACCATTGCCCGCGAGATGCGCAAGTACTTTGTCACGCTGCTGGTGGTGGATCAGCGCCCTTCCCGCATCGACAGCGAGGTGATGTCGCAGTTGGGCACTCGCATCACGGCGCTGCTCAACGACGACCAAGATATCGAGGCGGTGTTCACAGGGGTGGCGGGTAGCCAGAACCTGAAAACGGTGTTGGCCAAGCTGGATTCCAAACAACAGGCCCTCCTTCTCGGCCACGCCGTGCCTATGCCGGTGGTGGTGCAAACCCGCTCCTACGACCAAAGGTTCTACGCCGAGATCGCCGACCCCGACTGGTCGCAGGCCGAAGATGCGGAGGTGCTCCTGGCCGCCCAACAGGCTAAGTCCGAGCTGGGGCTGTGAGCACAAGCTGCCCGCACCGCTCGGAACATGCCAAAGCGACACAGCCCTGTGCCGAAAGCCAGCCGCATCAGCAAAAAGGTGGGTACCTCCCGCAAGGACTTCACCAAGCCGACCAAGCCAAACCTGAGAAAGCCCTCAGGGCGGACAACACCCTGCCAGATGGAATCCAGCCAAGAGGGAAGGGTCTCCTGAGTCCAGTCGGCGGTTTCTACCCGTCCCGCCACCAGGCCAGTAGCCTCCAACTGCTCGGCAAAGCCTTCGATGCTGGAGAAGGAAGGGTGTGACCATTGATCCAACAGTTGCCGCATCACCAGCCGCTCCCAAAAGTTCAGGGGCTTTTGCCGGTCGTCCCGCTGGTTCCAGTCGGCCACCACCAGGATCCCCCCTGGCTTCAACACCCGCAGCATCTCTTGGGCATAGCGGGCCTTGTCCGGCATGTGAGGCCCTGCCTCAATGGACCACACCACATCGAAGCTGGCATCGGGGAAGGGCAGGTCGAGGGCATCTGCCACCTGAAACTGGACAGGCAGATCAGGGGGGGTGAGCTCCTGGGCCCGCTTCACCTGCTGAGGACTGATGGTGATACCGGTTACAACAAAGCCGTAGTCACGGGCCAAGATGCGGCAGCTCCCACCAATGCCGCAGCCCACATCCAACACGGTTGTCCCTGCAGGCAGTCGATCCAACCCGCCCCAGCGCACCATCTCGTGAACAAAGTCGTGCTTGGCCTGCAGAAAATCTTTTCGTTGGGGAGGAGAGCCGTAGTGGCCTAGGTGAATGTGTTCGCCCCAGTAAAACTCTAGGATCCCATCCCGAGTCCACTCGTCGTAAGACTTGGCCACAGAGGCGGGAGACTCGTATTTGCGAGCGGTCAACAGATAGGCTGCCAAGCCCACGGCCAGCAGCACAGCTATGCCCAAAGCCCAAAAGATTGGATTCATCGGATCAACCATGAAGTTTCTATGAAGTCCCTCTGCGTGGTGGCAATCATTGTCGGTTGGATAGCGCAGCCCCAGGCGGAGTGCTTTCCGGTATGGGGCCAGCCAAGCAAAGGCGCAATCCCATCTTGCCCCATCTGCTGGCTCAAGATGGAGTCTGGGGCAAAGGACGGCTGGGCGAGATTTTCCAGCACGATTCCAGCATCCGTTGGGGTCGCTGCCATCACCTGCTGGATGGGGTGTTCCAGGGGTGGCAACCTCAACAGCAGCGGCTGCTCCTTCACAAAAGGTTGGCGGCGTAGCGAGCAGCTCCCCTCAGCCCCACCTGCGCGTTCACCACCACCTGCACCGACAGTTGCTCCAGGAGAGGACGCATCCGCCCTTTGTCCAAAAACGAGGACAAAAACTCCCCTTGATGCAGTAGGCGCAAGAGCTTGGGCGCGATCCCCCCGGCGATGAACAGGCCCCCGCGCGGCAACAGGTGTAGGGCAAAGTTCCCGACTGCAGCCCCGTACAGGCTGATGAAAAGCCGCAGACACTCCACCGCCAGGGGATCCCGTGCTTCCATGGCAGCATTGGCAATTTGGGCTGCCGGGTCAATATGCTTAGCTCCCTTTTCCCAAGCCTCAATTTGGGCCAGCAGCTGTTCTTCTCCTGAGCCCCACTGGCTATCCCGCAAAAATTGATAAATGGCAACGATCCCCTGCCCCGAGACCACCCGCTCGGTGGAGACACGTCCGTGCCGTTTTTGCAAATACCTCAATAGCTCCCACTCCAGAGGGGTGCGCGGGGAAAAGTCCACGTGACCGCCCTCGCTGGCATGAACTTGGTAACCCCCTTCTCCCCAGGTAAGGTAAGCCTGCCCCAAACCCGTGCCTGCTCCCATCACGCCAATCGGAGCCCGCGGTTGACGCTCACCCACTTGCAAGGTGTCCAGATCCTGGTCGCCGAGGGCAAGCACGCCATACCCCACAGCGCTGAAGTCGTTGATCAAGGCTACGCGCGGGATCCCCAGCTCTGCGGCCAATTGGCTCGACTGCAGATCCCAGGGCAAGTTGGTCACTTTGGCAGTCTGTCCCTCAGACCCTGAGCCCCTTGTTTCCATGACGGGGCCGGCCACTGCAAAACAGGCGGCAGCAGGCTGTGGATCTCGCCCCAGCTCCCGCCGAGCCTGGGCCAGAAACTCTCCCACCATTGGGGCGAGGTTGGCGTAATCTTGGCTGGCATAGCGGCAGTGGTAAAGGCTGTGCTCGGGATCCTCGGCATTGACAAGGCTGAGGCTGGTTTTGGTGCCCCCGATGTCTCCTGCCAACAACAAGTCCATACGGTTTCCTCCGGCCAGCACCTCCTTCCCACCCTGACATCTCTGGAGAGAGAATGCCAGGCCCCCAAGGCTTCCCCGCTCCTGCTGGGGAGAAGAGGGAAGGGCAAAGAAGGTGCTATGTTAACTGATGTAAAGGTTTTTAATATTGCATTTTGTCTTCTACACCTTTTTTACCCCCTCTCCAAGATGAGCCTCTGCTGTCCTCTGAGCGTTTGGCCGGGCTGGATCCCCGCCCTCTCTCGGCTCAAAGGCGTTTTCGATCCCACCATGCCATTGGGGGAGTGGCAGCTCTGCTCGTGAGTCTGCCCGTTTTTGTGCAAGCGCCCCTGGTGCGGTATGCCCCTTGGGTCAGCTTGGTGATGTCTTTGGGCTGGCTGGGCCTTAGCTTGCATCTCTACTCCCAGCCCCGTACCCGCCTGTGGGGAGATTTGCTGTACGGCTTTACCCTGACTTGGCTGGCAGGATCCCTGTATTGGGGATGGCTGCGCTTTGAGCCTCTTTGGCACATGCCCATGGAAGCCTTGGGGATCCCGATTGTCTGGTGGGGGACACGGCGACGGTTTGCCCGCATCGGTACCTGGTTTTATCTCGGCTCCCTGTGGGGTACGGCGGTTACAGATCTCTACATTCACTCGGTGGGGCTGCTGCCTGAGTGGCGGCAGGCGATGCAGTTTGACCGGTTGGAGCAGGCGGTTGTCCCTTTTAGGGCGGCCCTCGACAAAATGGCTACCCCCTGGGGCCTGGGTTGGGGCATCGGCTTGGGCCTTCTGTTGCTGGGTGTTGGATTGTGGAGAGTCCAGGGATCCCGCCGCTTGCACCATTGGGCATTTGCGGGAGCAGTGCTGAATACCCTGTTGGTGGATGGGCTATTTGGCTGGGGGGCAGCTCTGCTGCGGTGAGCTGGGACATCCCCATAACTGATACATTTACGCTGAACACTGCTGAACATCACTGTTCAACTATGCAGCGAT
>NZ_JANSIB010000072.1:0-1648 GCF_047461895.1 Synechococcus sp. R55.8
TCCCGGCACTGACCCTACGGGTACAGTGCGGGGCTCCTGCGATTTCTAGCTGAAGAAAAGCGAGCAGGAATGGCTCAGTCGCCTGGGAGCCTTGGGCAACCCAACCAACGGCGGATCTACTGCTGGCCAATTCAAATCTGCGGTGGGATTGTTTTCTGGAGAGTTGCCGCTACCATTACACTTTGAGCGTTGCCACCGGAAACTCCCCGGCGGGAAAAGAAGAGGGGGCTGCGTCCAAAGTGGGGAATTAAGGTCATGTTCCAGCGTATTGCTCTCGGCTCTGCTGCATTGGGATTGCTTCTGGCCATACCCGTCCTTCCCGGCCACGGGTTTGGAGAGCCCCGGGTCGTTCCCGATACCCCGTTCTACTTCGACAACCACCGCTTCGATCGCTACCCAGATGCGGTTGTGGTGCGGGTGGTCAACGGCGACACCCTAGTGGTGCAAATCGAAGGGGAACAGAAGATGCGCCTAATCCGGTTGGCCGGGATCGAGGGTCTCAGCCCGGAAGAAAACCCCTATTACCAGCAAGCCATTGAACTGATGCGGGAGCGCATCCTCTACCGCACCGTCAAGCTGGAAGGGGATAAGTTGCTGCGCAACGTAGATGCTACGGGCTTGGTGGAGGCCTATGTCTGGTTAGAAGGCCATCAGATGAACGCCATGTTGGTGCGCAATGGCCTGGCCCGCATCATCCCCTACAGCCACAACATCAAGTACGACAGCTACTACGGTGGCCTACAAGAAAAAGCCCAGCAGGAGCGCCTTGGCATTTGGAGCCGTCTCTGAGTTGGCTTTATACTGAACTTCAGTTCTTTAATCTTCAAGGGAGCAGAGAGGAAAGAGCTTCTCCCTTCTCTCCCGTTACTTCCTCTAGGTTATGCCTAGCCTGCCTTGACGGTTGAACCCACTCCAGCCCCCAGGGATCCCAATCGCTGGGTGAGGCGGCTGCCTCTGGTGACCGGCCTTTTGGGCAGCGTCCTTTTGGTTATTAATCGACTGGCCTTTACGCCGGAATTGCTCACCAGCCAGTCCCGTTCAGATGCCTTGGGGATCCTCCTCAGCGCTGTTTTGATCCTGACCGGCCTGCTGTGGCAGCAGATCCAGCCTCTTCCACCCCAAACGGCCCCCCTGCAGGGGATCCCCGGCTGTGATTGGCATCCCGATCTTTCCGAAAGCGAGAAACTGGAGCTGGCTTGGGCCTCCCATACCCTGCTCAGCACCACCGCCGCCCGCACCGTGGTGATCTGGGTGGGTGGGCGAACCCTCCTGCAACGGGGGATCCTAGCCACCCCCGGCCAGATGCCCTCCATTCAGCCCAAGAGCGTTTTACAGCGGGTCTTGCAGACGGGGCGGCCCGTGTATTTGGTGGATCTCAAGCTGTTCCCGGCCCGCGCCGAGTTCGATGGCCTGTTGCCCCCCGGATCCCAGGCCGTGCTGTGCCAGCCCATCGGCCAGCGAGGGTGCTTGATTTTGGGGAGCGATACCCCACGCAGCTTCAGCCGGCAGGAGCAAACCTGGATTGCCGCCATTGCCGACAAGCTAGCAGCCACCCTACTCCCCTCTCCCCCTGGGAGAGGAGCTGGGGGGTGAGGGCTAGGCGGCGCTCTCCAAGCTCACCTGGAACACTTCGCTGAAGGCTTTTTCC
>NZ_JANSIB010000072.1:1748-14922 GCF_047461895.1 Synechococcus sp. R55.8
GGGCTAGGCGGCGCTCTCCAAGCTCACCTGGAACACTTCGCTGAAGGCTTTTTCCACCTTGTAGCCCGAGTCGATGGTCTCCAGAGGATCCTTGCGCAGGCGGTGACGCAAACACAGGCTGATCACCCGACGGATATCGGCGACGGTGACCTCACTGCGCCCCTCTAGAGCTGCCAGGGCTTTGGCAGCCCGGTTGGTTACAATGTCTCCGCGCAGTCCATCCACCTCCAAAGCCGCGCATACCCCAGAGATCTTCAAGCGCAAGTCGGGATCCACTGCCACGTTGGGCAAAAGATGTTGGGCTTTTTCGATGCGCTCCCGCAGGCGCTGCTGGGAATCGGCATACTTGGCCAAAAAAGCCTGGGGATCGGCGTCGAACTGGCTGCGCTCCTCCACGATCCGCACCCGCAGGGCGGCATCTCGCACCGTTTCGATCTGGACGAACATGCCAAAGCGATCCAGCAGTTGAGGCCGCAATTCCCCCTCTTCCGGGTTGCCGGATCCCACCAGCACAAACCGAGCCGGATGACGAATGGAAATGCCTTCCCGTTCCACGGTGTTCCAGCCTGAGGCCGCCGCATCCAGCAACACATCCACCAAGTGGTCATCCAGCAAATTGACTTCATCCACGTAAAGGATGCCTCGATTGGCCTTGGCCAACAGCCCCGGCTCAAAAGCCTTCACCCCCTGAGCTAAGGCCCGCTCAATGTCGAGAGTGCCACACACCCGGTCTTCCGTTGCCCCCAAGGGCAGATCCACCATCGGCACCTGGATCCAAGTGCTTTCCAGCGTTTCCCCTGCTTGGAGCCGTTCCCACACTTGATCGCTCATCAAGTCCCGCTGCCGCGGGTGGCTGTTGAAGGGATCCCCTTTCACCACCTCGATCCGGGGCAGCAGGTCGGCCAAAGCGCGAATGGTGGTGGACTTGCCCGTGCCGCGATCCCCCATGATCAGCACCCCGCCAATGCGCGGGTCGATCACGTTGAGGAGCAAGGCCAATTTCATCTCCTCTTGGCCGACGATGGCCGTAAACGGGAAAACCGGGCGACGTTCCAAATGCATAGGGGCAATAACCAACAATTCATCCCCATTATCCCAGAGGCCACTCCCTTCTGGGTGTCAGATAGGCTGGAAAGGGACTGGAACTGGAACCTAAAGACCAGTTTTCGGTCAAATGGAAAAGCAAGCTCAGTTGTCAGCGTGGACGACGCCCTGGGCTTTCACAGAGAGGAGCAGATAGGATCGAAGCCCGCGGGGTTCATCAGAGTGTTGAACCGGCGTGGGGCCGAAAGCTCACAAAAACCCTAGGCAACCTGAGCAACAGTTGGCGGGTGGGGAGACATCAGCGGTGTCAGGCAAAGCAAGTCGGAGATGGTGGACGGCATTTCCAATCCAAAGCGTGGTCCAAAAAGGGCTGGTGGGTTTGATCTGGGTTTGCACTTGGATCCCTGTGCTGACTGTTTCTCTGGCCGTGGCCCAAACCCCCACCACCTCTGTGGTGTTGAGCGATGAGCAGGTAACAATGTACGCCCGTATCGTCTTGGAGATGGAGCCCCACCGGCAAGAGGCCCAAAAGCGCTCCCAAGCCACAAACGACCCAGCCAGCAAAGATCAAATCCGGCGAGAATTCATCCGCACCGCGACCGAGATCATCACTCGCCACGGTATGACTGTGCCTGACTACAACCGCATTACACTCTTGATCCGCTCCGAAGAGGGCAAAGCTTTGCAACAGCGCATTGAGGCCGAAATTCTCCGCCTGCAAAGCGAGGATCCCCAACCGCCAGTCCGATAAAAGTGACTGGTAAAAGTGACTGGGGCCGGAGAATGAAGATAGGCTGGAAGCGAACGTTGGTGTTCATCCAGGCGAGCGGGGGAAAAAGATGAACGAGCCCATGTCGCCGTCAGTACGGGCGGCTATCGAGCGGATGAAGTCTCGTTTGCGCATGACTCGTCGCTTTGGGTTTTGGTTCCAGGCAATCTTGGGGGCGACGGCGCTGCTGCTGTGGTTTGGCTTTTTAATCGGCCAAAATACCGTCTATCGAGATGACTCGCTGGGGGCTGTCATCGCCTTCTGGTTCACCTTGTTTACATTGCTCACCCTGGCAGCCGGTCTATTTTTCAACTGGCGCTACTTGCTCCACGCGGAGCGCCGCTCAGCCTCTGCTGATGCCCTAAGCCAATTGGATTTGCCCAAGCAGTTGCAGTTGGTCACCTATGTCAGCCTCATTGGGGCCTTCCTTGCTTTGATTGGTATGGAAGCCCAAGTGGGCGAGCTGTTGGCGCGCATGTTTTCCCGCACCCAGGCCAACCAGGTAACAGGAGTGCTGCTGCTGGCCGCCAATATCAATGTGACGTTTGCCCACTTCGTCTGCTTGGCAGGGGTTCTCTGGATTACCGGTGTCCTCGACCGCGAGCCCTAGCGCCGGATCCCTGGCCCAGTTTTGGGAGTCATTGGCATTTACGTTTTTGACCAGTGACAAGACGGCTTGTCGCTTTTGCCGGGGTATAGCAACAAACCCCCCAACCTGGGAGAGGAGCTGGGGGGAAGCACCTCGGCTCTGCCTGAGTTTCCTCCGGACAAGACCTCAGCAGGAGCGATGGCTTCACTTGAAGCCCACTGCCGCTTGCCAGACAAAGGCCAGCAGGAAAAACAGAACAGGGATGATCGGCAAAATGTCGATCAGCGGGTCAAACAATTCATAGCCTTCCGGCAAACTGGCCAGGAGCATCATCGCTGACATGGCAACAAACCTCAGGGGAAAACGCGGCTGAAGGAACTGCTTTTTTCAGAATCGAAATAGAGTGTAACATCACCAAGCAGGGATCCCGGCCAAGTTCAAGAAACTTGACATACCCCCCTGCCTACAGGCAAGGGATTCTGGTTCCTGGTTCTGCGACAGCACTTACTGTGTTGGGTTGTCCCTCCACGACAGCGGTGCTTATTTCCCCAGGCGTTCCCTCTTCCGTTCGCGTCAGCCTAAAGAACGCCAATGTTAGAGAGGCCCAAAACGACCCCCACTCCCAACAAATGGCCAAAGCTGGCAACCCCAATGACTTCTGGCCAGGTCATTCCCAGTACCGGCCCAGTCTCTGAGGCCACTCCAGAGGAGGATTTGAAGCTCAAGTAAGCCAGCCCTGTGCAGAGCAGAATGATCACGGCGCTCAGGGGGGACCAGGGGCTGGTTTGAGCGGTCAAAGCCAGCGGCGCGACAACAGGCATCATGGTTTTCGTCCTCAACTCAGGTTGACCGACCCTTAGATTACCGCTCCTGCTGAACCCCGGATGGGATCCCCTGGCGATCTACACATGAATTGCAACAGAGGCTGCAACAGAACCTCACACTACGGCTTTTCTCCGGCTTCAGGGACGGTTTGCTATTGCCGGGATCCTTCAGGAATCCTTGGCCAGGAGAGGAAGGTGCCCCCATGGCTGGGGTTGTGAGGAAAATAAGGCTTGGGCTGAGAAGCTGGGCAGGTCTCTGCCGTATACTAACGAAAGTTAACAAACTTATCTCTTCGATCTCTTTTCGGTGTGATGACTGGGACGCGCTGCCTCGACCCATCCTCTCTGTCTGCACTGTGCGCACCTAAGGATGGCTGCCGATGACTGTTGCTGCTACTGCTGAATCGGCCCACAAACCCTTCGCATTGCCTCGTGAGCTGTTGGGGCCACCCTCGGAATTTTGGAATCCCACCTTGCTGATGTTTTTGGCTGCGGTGGTGCTTTCGGCCTCTTGCTTTGGCGGGTACGCCTTTTGGCACTGGCCCAAATGGATGGTGTTCTGGCTCAATTTTGTGGCCCTCTATGTTCTGGGCACGGTGATTCACGATGCTTCCCATGGCTCGGCCCACCGCAACCGCTTTCTGAACGAGGCACTCGGACACGGCTCTGCCCTGTTGCAGGGTTTTGTCTATCCCGTCTTTAAGCGGGTACACATGCAGCACCACGCCCACGTCAACCATCCTGAAGACGATCCCGATCACTACGTCTCGACAGGGGGGCCGCTGTGGCTGATCGCGCCGCGGTTTTTCTACCATGAGGTGTTTTTCTTTAAGCGGCAGCTCTGGCGGAAAGGTCGCTGGGATCTGCTGGAGTGGGGCTTGAGTCGGCTGGTGGTTATCCTGACCTTTGGTCTGGCCAGCTACTTCGGCTACACCGACTACATCATGAACTATTGGCTACCCCCTGCCTTTATCATGGGGTTCTTGCTGGGCTTGTTTTTTGACTACCTGCCCCATCGCCCTTTTCAATCCCAAGAGCGGTGGTACAATGCCCGCGTCTATCCCGGATGGCTGACCAACATTCTGCTGTTGGGGCAAAACTATCACCTGATCCACCATCTCTGGCCTTCTGTTCCCTGGTACAAATACCAAGCAGCCTACTGGGCAGCCAAACCTGAGCTGGACGCGCGCAACTGCCAGCAAACGCTGGGGATCTGGGAGAAGGGAGAGTTTTGGGGCTTTTTGTACGATGCTCTGATCGGTCTGCACTGGCACAAGCCCACTTCAGCTCACCCCGCTGCGCCAGCCAATCCAGAATCGGAGGGATCCCCTGCGGATCCACAGCCCGGCTAGCATGGTTTGGCCAACGCTGCAAGTCCCTCAGGTGCTGCTGTTTGTGGAAGCGGCCAGCCTGTTGCAGGACTCTAGCCAGGTTTTGTTGCAGACCGGTCGGGCAACGGCAGATTTGCCGGAGTTGATTGCAGAAGCGCAGGCGCGGGCCGAAGTCCAGGTGCAGCTCCTTGGGATCCCCGCAGACTTGCGGGCACAGGTGCGAGGGATCCTCAGGTTGACCTCGCCCCAAGAGGTGCTGGCCTACTTGCAGGACTTGCTGGACAGGGGATCTGGCCCGGATTTGGAAGCCTTTTTGGAGCAGGCGGGATCCGCCTCTACAGTGCTGCGCTTCCCCCCCCTGTTGGTGGGGGCTGTGGCTTTGCAGGTGTTGCTGGAGCGGTTGGACTTTTCTCCAGAAGAGCGGGCTGTGGTGCAAGCCCAACGGGATCAATGGGAACAGGCCCTGGCGGAATTGGCCATCCACCACAGGGTTTCCCCAGAGCCGCTGCAGGCTGCTGCCGAGACGGTGCTGCGGGCGGCTTCAGCAGAGGAGCTGCTGCAACTGGGTCAGGATCTCCTTCAAGATCTCCAAGATCTCGCTGTTGCTGATTCTGAGCCAGAAGCCGAGCCTCAGGTGGAATTGGCGGGGCCTCTGCTGTTCATGATGGTGGCGGATTACCTGCTGGCCCAAACGGAGTATCCGCTGACCCCGGAGCAGCGGCTGGACTTGCAAACCAATCGCGCCGCGGCAGAAACCCGCTACTTGGCTATGCAAAAGTTGGGCCGCATTGAAAACTTGGCGGAGCAACAGGCTTATATTCGATCTTGGATTGACCAAGCTTCCGTACCGGATTTGCTGCAGGCTTTGGATCGCTTTTTTGCGGCGTCTGAACCCAACTCATGAGGCTCAGGGATCGCCGAAGATTTTGGATCCCCTATGCTGGAGTCAAAGGGATCCCACTTGAGGTGCGAAAGTGGACTGGGGCAGCCTGTTCTGGATTTTTCTGATCTTCAGCTCTTTGCAACCTCTGCTGAACCGTCGTGCCCAAGAGTTCCGGCGCTTGATGGCCATTCGGGAGTTGGAGCAAAAGCGGGGCAGCCGGGTGATTCTGCTCATTCACCGCCAGGAGTCGATTAGTTTTTTGGGGATCCCGGTTTCCCGCTACATCAGCATCGAGGACTCCGAACAGGTGTTGAGGGCAATTCGCCTTACCCCACCCAATACCCCGATTGATTTGATTTTGCATACCCCCGGTGGCCTGGTGCTGGCCACGGAGCAAATTGCCCGCGCCCTGATCCGCCATCCGGCCAAAGTGACAGTGTTTGTGCCCCACTACGCCATGTCGGGGGGGACGATGCTGGCCCTGGCCGCCGACGAAATCGTCATGGATGCCAATGCAGTCCTGGGGCCAGTGGATCCACAGTTGGGGGGGTATGCTGCCGCCAGTATTCTGCAGGTGGTGGCGGATAAACCCATTGCCGAAATCGATGACCAAACCTTGATCCTGGCGGATCTGGCCCGCAAAGCGATGCAACAGGTACAGAACTTCGTGCGGGATCTCCTGAAGGACGATGTGCCCAAGCGCAAAATTGCCCCCGAACGCATCGAGCCCCTCATCCAGTACCTAACCAGTGGACAAGTTACCCACGACTACCCGATCACTGCCGAAGAAGCCCAAAGGTTGGGCCTGCCCATTTCTACCGAGTTGCCACCCCAAATCTATGCCCTGATGGACTTGTACCCACAGGCCACCATGGGCCGCCCTTCCGTGCAGTACATCCCTATCCCCTATGATCCTCGCCCCTCTCTGCCCAGGGGGGGATCCCGCTCTGGCCTAGGGTGAACTCTTGGCGTAAGCTTCCATGGCTTCCAGGCGCAGCCCTCTTGCCCGGCGAAACAGCTCTTGTCCGGTGTGCAGGTGGCGATCGTCGCAGTTCAGCGGGAAATACTGCAGCTCCTCTAGAGCGTCCTCTAGGTGGTTGAGGGCGTAGTAGAGGCGAGAAGCCACTCCCCCCAGGCTGCTGGGATTGGGAAGGCGCCGAAAGATCTGCTGAGCTTGGGCCAGTTTCTGGCTACACTCTTCCAAATAGGTGGCGAAGGACTCCAACAGGTCGGGATCAAAGGGATCCGCCGCCAAAGCATGCAACTGAGGCTTTAGGGAAGACAACAAGGGCCCCAACACTCGGTTTAGAGGGGTGTAGACCTGTCGGATCCAGGCTGCACGGGCGATGGCTTCGTGGCTGACGGTTTCACGGGGGGATCCCGTCGGCTGGGGGCGGGGTGAGGTGCGGCTGGAGTGCAGTTGCCGATCGTATTCGCGGCGAGATTGGGGATCCTTGAGCACCGCGTAGGCAGCGTTGATCTGGCGGATGCGCTCAGCGGTGGCCCGATCTTTTTTGGCCAGCAGGCTATCGGGATGGTGATACTTGACCAAACGACGGTAGGCGGACTTGATCTCCTCCGCCGTCGCCGCCACGGAAACGCCCAAAACTTCGTAGTGGGATCCCACTCCCGATCCGCTCTCCATAACCCCTAGGCTTGCCGGAAAGAAAAGAAACTTCCACATTGTACCTGCAGCCTAGAATAAAGGTGAGTTTTCCGGTGCTGCCCCATGTCTTCCGCCTCGCCCCAGGGATCCCCCCATCCTTTCAGTGCCCTCTTGGGGGCCGCCATCGCCGTCAGTTTGGGCTACGGGTTCTTTCAACTGCTGCTCTCGATGTTGGCCAAGTTGCCGCCAATTGAGGTGGAGATTGGATCGTTGGCCCGCGGAATCAGCATTCTGGTGCGCTACCTGCTGGTCGGTTCCGTTTCCCTGATTGCCTTCATGTTTGCCATGGTGGGGTTGGGGCTGGCGGCCTATTGTGTGCAATTGCTGGGAGAGCGGCTGACCTCCTCTCAGCGCTGAACCTAGGGGCACAACCTCTGGCCGACTCGTTGGGCGTTTATCATGATGAGCCAGCTTCTTCTCAGCGCAGCACCACCTTGGGGGAGAGCAACAAAGTCAGGGATCCCTGGCGGTAGTCAATCCGGCCTTCGGCAAAGCGCACTTGGGCTAGGCCCGCTTTTTTGAGGGTGATCGCGTCGGCATGGGCCGGGTTCAGCCCAATGGCCGTTTGCACCCACAGGCTCAGATCCGGCTGGTGACCGACCAGAGCCAAAGACGCCAGAGGTTCCCGCTCTGCTTGCCAGCGCACCAGGTCAGCAAAACTGCCCCCCGGAGCCAGCGGCTCAAACACCTCCACAGCTTCGGCCAGGTTCTCGTCCAAAAAGATCTCAGCGGTCTGTCGAGCCCTCACCAAGGGACTGGTGAGCAGGAGATCCCACCTCCAGCCCATGTTCTTGAGCTGGCGGGCAACCTTGCGGCAACGCTTGCGACCTTCGTCTGTAAGGGCCCGAAAGGCATCCTCGACTTCTGGCCGGGGTTCCTCGGCTATGCCATGGCGAATAAAATCCACAGCCAGCTCCTGCCGGGCAGCTTGCTTTTCTGCCGCACCCTGATAGTGCTCCGCACCGCTAACGCGAACGCTCTCCTGTTGTTCAGACCCAGAGACCATAGAACTCCAAAACTCTGTCCTGCCGGCGCGAACGGCACTGTTAAGTAAACCTTGGAATCACTGTAACTCTCACAGAATACTGTGCTCTGTCGGGGGAAAAGCCCGCTCCCTCTACGGCAGCACTTCCGCGACAAAACCAGAGATCACGAAGAAGACGAGGGGTTATGCAAGCGCTGGCTGACCAAGGTGCGCCCCTCCTGAGTGTAGAGCTGCCAGTAGTTCCAGTAGTTGCCAAACACGGACTTCACATAGCCCCGGGTTTCGGGGAAGGGGATCTGCTCCACAAACACATCCGGATCCCCGAAGCCAAAGCGGTTCAGCCATCTGGCCACGTTGCCGGGGCCACCATTGTAGCTGGCCAGGGCCAGCAAGGTGTTGTCTTGGTAAGTGCGGTGGGTGTAGTCGAAGTACCAGGATCCCAGGTAGAGATTGTCGGCGGGGTTGGTGAGGCTGTACTGGGCCAGGCCGATCTGCTGAGCAATCCAGCGGCCAGTAGCGGGCATCACCTGCATCAAGCCCAAAGCCCCCGAGGCCGAGACGATCTCTGGCTCAAAGCGGGATTCCTGCCGGATCAAAGCCGCCACCATCAAGGGATTGAGGTTAAATTGCCGTGACCAGTGGGCCAAGCCGGGTTGGGCGTAGGGATCCCCGCTCCAGGAATTGTCGGGGCCCGCATAGTAGTGCAGCGGATAGATGGCCTGCCAGAAATCTTGGCGCTGCCTCAACGTCTCCAGCAAGGGATCCGGCTCTTCGCTAAAGCGCAAAGCAGCCACCTGGTTAATGCCCCGCAGGTGATCTCCGGCGCTGTTGCGCAAAATGCCCGTGACAAAGCGCTCGGCAACGCTCATCTGGCGGGGATCCCGCTGCACCGGAGTTTCGCCCTGCCAGCGTTCCCAGGCCAGTTGGCTGGCTCCCATCAAATGCAGGGTTTGCGTAACTGCAGAGACCCCTGGCAACGGTTGGCGCACCGGCTGAAAATCCACCTCAACCCTTTTGCGCCCGCTGTAGAAATCCCCCACCGGCCAGCCCAGTTGCACTGCCGACCGCCAGCCGTAGTAGGTGTGGGGAAACTGACGCAGTACCTGCCGATAGGTCTGCCGAGCTGCCGCCACATCCCCCTGCTGTTCCCGCCATTTGCCCGCCCAGTAGAGCAGTTGTGCCCCCATTTCTGTATCCCGCTGAGCAGATCCGATCTGTTGGGCCAGGGCGATGGCTTGGCTGAGATTGCCTGCTTGTGCTTGGCTCCAGGCCACTGTCCAGGCGGCATTGGCCGCAGCTTCGCTGGCCGGAAAGCGATCCCAAAGGGCTTGCCGAGTAGCCTGGGCCGATTGGGGGCTGGCGTTGCGATCGTAAAGCTGGCTGAGGCTAAGCAACGCCTCTGGAGCTTCTTTATCTGAGCCGGATCCCACCTGTCGGAGGAGTTCAATTGCCGTCGGCAGGTCGCTCAGTTCCGCCAAACGGCGACGGGTGAGGGAAGCCTCTGGCCCATCGGGGAACTGTGCCAGCAGCGCTTGGTAAGCCGCTTTGGCCTGGGGAAACTCCCGCGAGATCTGGTGGCTGCGGCCCCAGCGGTAGAGGTTCTGAGAGGTGGCGGGGGCACGCCCATAGGCCCGGGCAGCTTTGCCGTACTCCCGTTGCTCCCAGTAGGCATCGGCGAGGATCTGCCAGTCGGAAGCCGTGAGGGATCCCTCCTGAGCCTGCCGCCAGCGATCCAGCAGCGGCGTTAGCCCAGGGGTTTGCGGGTGATGTTGGGCCAAATCCCGCAGCAGGTCATAGCGGTCGGGATCCAGCTCTAGCAAATGCTTGAGGGCACGTCCGGTCAGCGGATGGGTGGGAAATTGCTGCCGCAGCCGATCCACCTGGCCCATCCCCCAGAGGGCGTAGGCGGCCACAGGACTGTGGGGATATTCCTGCAAAATCTGGGGCCACCAGATCCCTTGGGCTGTTTCCTTGTCCTGCAACTGTTCATAGGCTTGGGCCCTGAGCTTCCAAATCTCTTCCCTCAGAACCGGCAGGCTCTCTTCCAGCCCCTGCAAATGCTTCAAGGCAGATTGCGCTTGGCCGGCTTGCAGCGCTGCATAGGCTTGCAGAAAGGCCACTGTGGAAGTTTGAGGCAGTTGCGTCGGATCCCTGTCTTCTCGTGCAGAGGCCACCTCCGCGGTTTCTGCCCAGGATGAGGTGTAGAAGCCCCAGACGGCCCCACCCAGAGCCGCTCCTGCTGCCAGCACACCGGCAGCCCATCTTGTCCAGCGTCGTTTGCTGCCTGTCAGGATCCCCATGCTTTACCTCCCCACCACCTCTGACCTACGATACTCAACCTGACTGCGTTGAGTCACCAGACAACTCGATACTTGCGAAACGGCTGGAAAGCTCACCTGGCAAGCGGTCACCGAGCATTGGGGCCAGACGATAAGCAGGGAGAGGAGCAGTTCTTTCCTCAAATCTTCAAATTTCAGACAGCAGTGAAACAGCTCATTTCCCCAATTGCGGGATCCCTGTCGGGCTTTCACTGCGGTACACCTTGGCCCCGACACTGCGCAGCTTTTCGTCAATGGCTTCGTAGCCCCGGTCGATGTAGTGCAATCCGTGGATCGTGGAGCAGCCTTCAGCCGCCAGACCGGCCAACACCAGGGCCGCACCCGCCCGCAGGTCGGTAGCCACCACCGGAGCGCCGGAAAGGGACGGCACCCCTCGGATCAGGGCCACTCGGTTCTTCAGGCGAATATCGGCTCCCATGCGATTCAGCTCGGGAATGTGGTGCATGCGGTTTTCAAACACCGTCTCCTCAATGGTGCAACTGCCCTCGCTCAAGGCGGCCAAAGCCATGATCGGCGCCTGCACATCGGTGGGGAAACCGGGATAGGGCAGCGTTTGAATATCAGTTGCCTGACACAGCCAGCCGGAGCTCAGTTGAGCTGGGGCAATGCGCAACCGGTTTGGGCCCTCTTCTTCCACCCGCAGACCCATGGCTTGCAACTTGGCGATCACCGCCCGCAGATGATCGGGAATAACAGGGCCAACCGTGAGGTGAGAGCGGGTAATGGCCCCGGCAATGAGATAGGTGCTGGCCTCGATGCGGTCGGGAATGACCGTGTACTCTGTTCCATGCAAGCGGGGCACCCCTACCACCACAACCGTATTGGTGCCGACACCACGAATGCGGGCCCCCATGGCTTGACAAAAACGGGCTAGATCCGCCACCTCCGGCTCTTGGGCGGCGTTCTCGATCACCGTTTCTCCATCCGCCAGCGTAGCGGCCATCATCAAGGTCTCGGTGGCACCGACGCTGGGATAGTCCAGGTAAATACGGGTTCCCAACAGTTTACGGGCATAGGCATGAACCACTCCATGCTCGATTTGTACCGTTGCCCCCAAGGCTTGCAGACCCCGCACATGCAGATCCACGGGACGAGACCCAATCGCACAGCCACCGGGCAGGGGAACTCTGGCCACCCCCAGCCGCGCCAACAGAGGCCCTATGATGAAAAAGCTGGCCCGCAACTGGCTGACCAATTCATAAGGGGCTTGAGAGGTTTTCAGGGAGCTGGCATCCAGGTCCAGGGTATTGCCAACATGGGAAACCTTAACTCCCAGCGTGGCCAGGATCTGCCCCATGCGTTCAATGTCCAGCAGACGGGGCACATTGTGAATTCGACAAGCCTCAGGAGCCAAGATGGCCCCGGCCATCAGCGCCAAGGCAGAGTTTTTCGCCCCGCCAATAGGGATGTGGCCACTCAGGGTCTGCTTGCCAATGATTTTCAGCACTGGCCCCATCATCTCTGGCGCGGTTGCCATGCCGGTCTGGGGCGGCGTCAGGCCAGGCTCTAGGGGATCCGCCCCGCTGACGCGATTGTCAAAACCTTTCAATCTCCCTCCTCACCCACAAAAAATAGGCGAACCCTTCTCAGAGAATACTCTGGGGATCACAGCAGCGGCTAAACTCGCAAGCCAAATTGGGTGTGAGGAAGAAGTTCCCATGGCTGTGCTTCTATCCTGCAGCAGCGGATAGGGGAGCGGCTAGGCCAGTTCACCAGATGCAGGCTCTCAGCGAAGGCAACTGGGGGGCAGCCCAACAGCAGGGGGCGGTATGATGGATGCTCAGGGGAAGTGCTTGCAAGGAAAACAGGAAGGAGACAGCCGATGATCGCCACTCAAGTCTCTGCCCAAGAGTTGTTTCGGGCCGCCTATGAAAACCGCTACACCTGGGATCCCGCTTTCCCAGGCTACAGCGCCGAGGTCACCTATTGGGATGGGGAGCGCACATTCGTTGGGCAGGTGCGAGTGGGAGCAGACCTAAAGGCCACTGTTACCGGCGTAGAAGATGAGGAAGCTCGAAAAGCCATTCACAACCAACTCTGGGAGATTGCCGTTCACCGGGTGCGCCGCAGCTTCGACGAGACCCATGGGAACAACACCTTCCGCTATGGCCAAACCCTGCCCGATGGCACAGTGGAGATCCTGGTGGGGGGCAAAGCAGAAGGGGATCGCTACCACGTGCGCGATAACCAGGTTACCATGGTGCACCGGCATATCCACGGAGTGGTGGTTACCATCCACACCTTCAGCAGCCACGATACCGGCGAAGGCTATCTTTCCCACCGCTACGATTCCGTCTATCACGATCCCCAAACGGGCGAGCAAAAAGGCGGGCGCAGCCAATTCGAGGATCTGTACACAAAAGTGGGCAAGTATTACATCCTCTCGGAGCGGCGTATCCAGACGGAGACGGAAACCGGCCCTGTGGAGAAGCGCTTCACCTTCAGCAACTTGACCTTGCTGGACACTGGGGCGTGAGCGACCCGGCATTGCTCTCTGCGGGGTAGGGGGCCAGCTCTCCCGTTCGTCACTGTTGGGCAGCTACCGGGAGGCTGAGTTCACGCCCTTCTTGGCGGCCAAGCCTTTCTCGATAACGGGAAAGCCGATCTGTAGGCTTTCAAGCTTTGTTGCAGAACGATCCTCCCGGTTAGAAAAAGCAAGAGAGCCTGAGCTATGCTTTGAATATTCTCCCGCCTGCGATTGGCATGGACAACACCACAGCAAAACCTGACCCGGATTCCGAAGC
>NZ_JANSIB010000073.1:0-14910 GCF_047461895.1 Synechococcus sp. R55.8
TATACATTATTTTCAGTATAGTTGAGCTTATTATTGACTAGAGTCATGCTCTCTCGGTCTTGTTCGGCCAGCTCCTGGATGGCCTGTTGGTACACCTGGGCAGGTGTGGATCCCTGGTTGACTTGCTTCAGCCAGCGTTGGGCCTCATTGCCCTGGTGGAGCAGAGTTTGCAAGGGAGCTAGAAAACAGCCTAAGCCCTGAGGTTGGCCAATGCGCCAAGCTTCGGTCAGCAGCTCTTCGATCCACTCTTGGGCCGCCCGTTCCCGGCCTGTCCGCCAATCGACCAAATGAGATTGCAGCGATTCTCGGGCAGCAGCCTGCTCGTTGGCCTCGCAAAGGCTCTCCAGCTCTGTCGGGGTAAAGGGCCCCCGCAAGGGATCCAGCGCTTCCGGCTGGGCCAGCAACTGCCAGAGACGGGCTTCCACCAAGGCGGTAATGGCCAGAACCATCACCGGATCCCCCACCAGATCGCAAATGCGCAGCTCCACCCGGTTGAGATGGTAGGGCCGATCCGGGCCGTTGGGTCGCACCGAGGCCCACAGGTGGCGCACATTCTGCATTGTGCCCAAGGCTAGCTGCTCCTGGATCCAGGCAATGTAGTGGGCGTGATCCCGGAAGAAGGGCACCTGGGCCGGCGTTTTGGGGAACACCTGCCAACGGCTGGAGTGGGATCCCGTCACCCGTCCGTCCAGAAAAGGAGAGGAAGCGCTCAGAGCTAGGTAGAGAGATGCTTCCGCTCGCAGCAGGCGACAGGCCCGGAAGATGGCCTCGGTACCTGGCAGGCCAACATTGATGTGAATGCTAGCAGTTACCACCCGCGTGCCATAGGTGCGCTCGATGTAGTCGTGGTAGGGGTTGCCGGGATCCGACCGCTCGAAGTGGTCGCTGCCGCCCAAAGCTAGCGTGCTCCCTGGCAGAAGGGTGTAAGGGCCAAGACGGCGCAAAAATTGCCGCAACTGTAGGCGAGGCCGCAACAAGGCACAGAGCAGGTCTTCGTAGCGGCGGAGAGGGGGGGTGATGTACTCCACATTGCGCCGATCCGGCTCCCGCACAAACCCCGGCAAAGCTTGGCAAATGCGATCCGATAGACCCACCACTTCCCCGGCGGCGGTGCCGGTGTACATTTCCACCTCAAAGCCCTTGGTCAACAGCACAGGCCAGCCTCCAGCCGCAGCCTCACCAGTCTAACCTTTCTCTTCTCCCCTCATTGTCCTGGGGTTTGGCAGGGAATTGGCCGATGGTAGGGAAGTTTCTCGACCTGTTTTAGGATGTCCCTGTAAAGCAGTTTCGGGAAGAGACAGAGTGGGGGATCCCATCTACATCCTGGGAGCGGGGCCGGCAGGCATGGCGGCTGCCTATCGCTTGAACCAACTGGGTTTTTCCGTAGTGGTGGTAGAACGAGAGGAGAAGGTCGGGGGTTTGGCCAAAAGTATTCAGTATCAGGGGTTTATCTTGGACTATGGCCCGCACCGTTTTTTCACTAAAATCCTGCCGGTGCGAGAGTTGTGGGATCAGGTTTTGGAATCCGAGCAAGTAACCGTCCGACGGCTCACCCGCATCTATTACCGCAAGCAGTATTTTCAGTACCCCATTCAGGCCTGGGAAGTCCTGCGCAAAGTGGGTTGGTGGGAAAGCCTGCACATTGTCCTTTCCTATCTCTGGGCACAATTAATTCCGCGACCAGCTCCCCAGAACTTTGCCGACTGGGTCAAAGGCAAGTTCGGCACCCGACTCTTTCAAATGTTCTTTGAAGGATATACGGAAAAGCTTTGGGGGATCCCTTGTACCGAGATCAGTGCTGATTGGGCTGCCCAGCGCATCAAAGGTCTCAGCCTTGGGCAAGCCATCCAAAAGGCCTTGGGGTGGAATCGAAGCTTGGCCAAGTCTCTGATCGACCAGTTTCAGTTTCCTCGTCTGGGATCCGGGCAGCTCTATGAAAAAATGCAGGAGTATTTGCTTGCCGAGGGACAAAAAGTCCTGCTCAACACAGAAGTAGTCACCCTCAGACATCGGGGATCCCAAGTTGTCGAGCTGCAACTGCGCAATCTTCAGGATGGAAGTGAAACTTGGGTCTCCCCCTCCCACGTCATTTCCTCGATCCCTCTGACGGTGTTGGTGCAGAGCCTGCGGAAATTGCCTCCCCCCCAAGTGCTGCAGGCAGCCCGCAATCTCAGATTTCGCAATACTGTCTTGGTTTACTTGATTGTGCAGGGATCCCAGCTCTTCCCCGATAACTGGCTGTATATCAACGATCCAACGGTGGGGGTGGGACGGGTGACCAACTTCGCCAATTGGTCTCCGGCCATGTTGCCCAACCAAGAGCAAACCCCCTTGTGCTGTGAGTATTGGTGCAACTTTGGGGATCCCTTGTGGCAAGCTCCTGAGGAGGAATTGCTGGCTTTGGCCGAGAAGGAGCTGCGTCAAATTGGCCTGCTTCACGATCAAAAGATCTACAGTGGCTTTGTGGTGCGCCTGCCCCGCACTTATCCCATCTATACCGGTAGCTATAAAGAAGATTTAGCCATTTTGCAGGAGTATCTCAGCCAGTTTGAAAATCTACAAGTGGTGGGCCGCTACGGCTCATTTAAATACAACAACCAAGATCACAGTTTACTGATGGGCTTGCTGGCGGCTGAGAACATTCTCCGACCCGGTAGTCACAATCTCTGGCAGGTGAACTCCGACGACGATTACCAAGAAGAAATCAAAGTGCCATCTTCACCCTTAACGATTCAGCGATGAGCTTTCCTCTCAGTCATCTGTTGCAGCGAGGTCGGCAGTACCTTGCCCCTTTCTTAGGGCAAATCTTGTTGCCCAGTTTGGCCTTGACAGTGCTGCAGATCTTTATGATCTCCCTCTGGAGTGAGGAGAGCGACTATGCTTCTGCCTTCACAGCCCTGAGTCAGCGGGATAGCTATTGGTATCTCAGCATTGTGCGGCGGGGGTACCAGTTTGTGGGTTTCGACAAGATTGCCTATGAGCAGAGCAACGTAGCTTTTTTCCCCGGCTATCCCCTGGCAGTGGCCGCAATCAGTCACCTTGTGGGAGTTGACCCTGAACTGGGGCTCTACCTCACCGCCCAGCTCTTTTGCTGGCTGATGTGGGTTTACCTTTTCCTGCTTTACCGCAGGTGGCAAATTCCCCCCCTCTGGCAAATTTTGGCCAGTTTGCTCATCTTCTTTTATCCCACCAGCTTTTACCTGGTCGTGGGCTACAGCGAATCTTTGTTTATGGCCAGCCTACTGGGTTTTCTCTACTGGTCAATTCACGGGGGCCGTCCCCTGCTGATGCTCCTGGCTGGGATCCACGGCTTGGTGATGAGTGCTACTCGGATTGTCGGCTTGCCGGTGGCGCTGCTCCCTTTTTTGAATCTCCTGAAAGCGGGGGAGAGAACCCAAGCCCGCCGTTGGTTTTGGACGAGTATGGCAGCGAGCTTGGCTCTGTTGGGTGGCCTGGGCTTTTTTCTCTACTGTCAGCTCCGCTTCGGACGCTGGGATCTCTACCTGGAAATGCAGCGTTACTTTACCGGCGTGAAAGCCAATTATCAAGCTATTTTCCAAGCTCGCACATATGTCCTTTCCGCCGAACGCTGGCAAAGCTTACTCTCTCTTTCTGCACCGATGAAAGACCCTGGGCTGTGGGCTGACGCTCTTAGCCAACTGTTTGTGTCTGCCACCCTGGGATCCCTGCTTGTTACAGGTTTAATGGATGCGGCAGGAGTTATGGCAGGTAGAAGCCAGTGTTGGCGGGAGCGGCTGGGATTTCATCTGGCTGCTTGGGCCATGTTTTACATTGCCCTGACGGGTACGAGCCCCTTGGGCCAGCGAAGCATGAGCCGCTATTGTCTGCCGGTTCACATCCTGCAGGTGTTGGCGTTGGTACATTGGGCCAAACACACCGATTTCAGCTTCATCCCCCAAAGGGTGCTTGGCTATCTTGGCACTATCCTGAAGCTGGGCTACGGGCTTCTAGCTTTGATCTTCCTCGCCCTCAACCAAATCCTCACCTGGCGCTACGTCCACCATCTCTGGGTGGCTTGACTCCGCTTTCCTGAAGATAGGATGTGAGGGATCCCAACTTCTCACCGGCTGAGAGCTGTGGCCTTCTCTTCTCCCCGCAAGTCTCCCCGTCAAAACTCAGCCCCGCGTGTCGCTCAGACCCTTGAGCCCACCAAAATTTACCCCTGCCCGTGCTGCCATCAAGGTCAGTTGCGCCTGATCACCCTAACCGAAGCCTTTGGGTGTAGCCGTTGCCAGCATATTTTTGCCATTACCCCCGACCGCCTGTACATCGAGCAACTGGCCGTTTCTTATCCCTATCGCAAAATGTGGTTCTGGAACGGCTACCAATGGGTGTTGCGGCGGGAAAACACCCTACAGGGATCCGCGCTCTTGGGCCTCACCCTCAGCTTGGGCATTGTCTTGGCGGTTGGGTTCATCGGCGCAGTGCTCTTCCCAAACCAAACCCAGTTGCTCAGTTGGTTCATGATTCTCGGCTTGTTGCTAACGCTGCTGATGGTAACGGCGATCCTGCTGCTGCGGCGGCCCTGAGGTGAGTGAGATTTTCTCCAGCGACTGGTCTCCAGAATTGGCAGCCCCAGCACTTGTGGATCCAACCATTTCTTGTTAGCAGTGGTCTGGAGAACGCAGCGGGTCTGTCTCTAATGGGCTAGGCGGGAGAAGTTCAAGTGACAGATTTCGGTTCAGACTTTGACTTAGGTACCACTCTGCGACAGGTACGCCGCTTACTACCGCAGATGCAGCGGTTGAGCAGCCAAACCAAGCGCCAGGCCCTGCTGGCTCTCTCGCGGTGTTTGTTGGAGCGCTCCGATCTGCTCCTGGAAGCCAATACCCTCGACCTGGAAAGTTGCCGCGAGCAAACCGTACCGGAGTGGATCCTCAACGGCCTGAAGCTCACCCCCGAGCGTCTACAGCGATCCGCCCAGTTGCTGACTCTCCTGGCCCAGCAGCCGGATCCCATTGGCAAGCTGGAGAAAGGGCACCGCCAGGAGAATGGCCTGTTTATTGGCCGCTACCGCGTCCCGTTGGGGTTGATTGCTCTGGTCTACGAAATCTACCCCGAGTTTGCCTTAAATGGCATTGGCATGTGCCTAAAAACAGGAAATGGCGTGATTTTGGCCAGCAGCGGTCCCATCCAGAAAACTCACCAGGCTATGGTCAACCTGTTGGCAGAGACGGCTTATGAGCACGGGATCCCGGAAGGAGCCATTCAAACCTTGCCCGCCCAAGACCAAACGGCGGATCCCCAAGCAGATTCCCCACTGTTGCCGTTGCTACAGCAAACCCGCTACCTCGACCTGGTGATTCCCTGCGGTCGCCCCGGCTGGGTGGAGTTCCTGTTGCAGGCCAGCAAAGTGCCGACTCTGGCCACCCATTTGGGCTACGGCCACATCTATCTGGATCGCACTGCCCCTTGGCCCTTGGTCAAATCGGCTTTGTTGGATCCCCTGGCCCAGTACGGCTCAGAAGGGATCCCTATCTATCAGCCTCTCACCCTCTGGCTGCTGATCCACACCGATTGGGCCACCAACCATCTGACCGCCTTGATTGAGGACTTGCTGGGTCACGGGATCGATATCCAGGCAGCCGCCTCCATTCTGGAACAGTTCCCGCAGCTCCAGCCGCTTGGGCAAGGCTTTGACTCGACAGAACGACCTCATCTGCGCCTGCAGCCCATTGCCGACCTGACGGAGGCGATCGCCTGGATCAACAAAAATGGTTGCCGTCAATCGGAGACGATCCTCACCGATAGCCAGTCGGCGGCCCAGCGCTTTCTCCAGGAAGTAGATGCCGCCCTGATCCACATCAACACTTCCCCCCTCTCGGCAGGCCGGGGAGCTGGGATCCCCACGTTGGGAGCGTTTCGCGACCTGTCTTTGGGCATTTCTACCCAGCGGCTGCACGTGCGCGGGCCCATCGACGTGGAAGCCCTGACAACGGTGAAGGTGGTGGCTCAGGGTGACCTGTAGAGCTGGAAGGTTGGTCGGCCCGCCCAAGGACCCAAGAGCTGCGATGAGGCTGGAGAAGAATAAGAATAGTAAAGAATAGATCGACATCAGCTCACCATCCAACCGAGCCCAAAGGGAGGACTTTTTTGGGGATCGACCTTCGCAGTTACGTGTTTTTGGATCGGCTGCAACCCCAGTATGCTGCTTATCTGGGCACAGTAGCCTACGGCTTTTTGCCCCTGCCTGGGGACACTTCTTTGTGGGTCGAGATTTCCCCCGGCATCGAGATCAACCGCGTTATGGATATTGCCCTGAAGGCCACCTCGGTGAGGCCGGGGCTGCAGGTGGTGGAACGCCTCTACGGCCTTCTGGAAGTACACTCCAGCAACCAAGGGGATACCCGCACCGCCGGACGGGCGATTCTGGCTGCCTTAGGGGTGAGTGAACAGGAGCGCCTCAAGCCCCGCATCATCTCCAGCCAGATCATCCGCAACATTGATCCCCACCAAACCCAGTTGATTAACCGTTCCCGCCGTGGCCAAATGCTCCTGGCTGGCCAAACCCTCTATATCCTGGAGGTGCAACCGGCAGGCTATGCCCCCCTGGCTGCCAACGAGGCAGAAAAATCTGCCCAGATCAACATCCTAGAAGTGATGCCTTTCGGTAGCTTTGGCCGCGTGTACTTGGGAGGGGAAGAGCGAGATATTCTGGCCGCCTGCCGCGCTGCCGAAGCCGTTTTGGCGGGGGTTTCCGGTCGGGAGCCCCTCTTGTTGCCTGAGGAGGTGTAGCCAATGGCAGACTCCGATCCCAAGCCAAGATCGCCCCTGTCGCAACGCCGGGATCCCTCTTCAGCAGAGCAGGTGAGGCTGTTGACGGAGCTGGCCGCTCCCTACCGCAGCTTGCGGCGCTTCATCTACTTGGCGGTGGGGTTCTCGGCTACCATCGGGGCGTTTGTGTTTTTCTTTCGAGCCCTGGCGGGACGGGACTTGAACACCACCTTGCCCAGCTTGGCCTTACAGTTGGGGATCCTGGCCGGCGCCATCGGCCTAAACAGGCTGGAAAACCGCTCTCACCAGAAGGTGATCAGACAGGTCAAACAACGCTTGGGCATGCAGCAAGACTCCCAGGAGCCCCAACGGTCGGCGGACAGTTAGCCCGCCCATTCCCCGCAGCCCCTTTCTCAATCCAGATCAAAGTCATCATCATCCGCGTCAGCACTGCGCAGATAGCGGCGCTGAGTTTGGCGAGCGGGATCCCCTTGTGACCACTTTTGGACAATTTGGACGCCCAGAAAGGTCAGAAAGGCCCCCAAAGCCACAAAGGTGAGAAGTGGGATCGCCAGGATCACCACTGCGCCCAGGACATAGATAGCCACCTTGGGCAGAGACGGATCCACCCCCCAGCGGTGGCTGCGCACCCAGTCGGTGAGCTGCTGATCCCAGCGGCGTAGGCGAGGGACGTTTTCCTCGAAGATCTCCAGCAAAATTGGCCCCAGACGACGCAGATTGCCCTGAGTTTGCCTTCGCCAATCTTGCACCGAGCGCCCCATGTTCGGGATCCCTTGTCCTGTCATCTTCAGGCCGATCCTAGCCCAACCCTAGCAACCTTCCCATCAGCTCAGAGGACGACCCCACCGGATGTAAATTTGTTTGAACATTTGGATCGGAGATTTTGGAGGCTTCCCAGGACTACAGTACACTGAGGGCACTGGCGCAGCGATGTTGCTGCCATGCCGATTCGGTAAACCTTTTTTTAACTTTTCAACCTGCTCGACTGGAGAACGCTAATGGCTCACTCGGTCAAGATCTACGACACCTGCATCGGCTGCACTCAGTGTGTGCGGGCTTGTCCCACCGACGTGTTGGAGATGGTGCCCTGGAAGGGAAAAAACAAAGCTGGGATGATCGCGGCTGCCCCCCGCACCGAAGACTGTGTTGGCTGCAAACGCTGTGAAACCGCTTGTCCCACCGATTTTCTGAGCATCCGAGTCTACCTTGGCCCCGAAACCACCCGCAGCATGGGCTTAGCCTACTGATGGGGGCACCTGGCCGCAACCCCACTCTCAACTGCCCACAGAGCACAAGTATTCCAGAGTACCAGAAAAGCAGTTTACTTCCCAACCCAGTTCCAGCCTTTCCCTCTTCCGGGGAGAGGCTGTGGCGTATGGCAGGTCTTAAGCTGTTTGGTGACTCTAGAGGGGGGATCCGCCCCCTTTTTTCCTTTAGGGCTGCAGATAGAGGCGGTGCTGACGGATATAGTGCTCCACGGCAGGGGGCACCAGGTAGCGGATAGACCCTCCCTTTTGGATTTGCTGTCGCAGGTAGGTGGAAGAGAGCGTCAAGGTGGGAGCTTCCAGGATTTGGGCTTGGATAGGCAACTTTTCGGCTACCGCCTGCAGCACCTGGGCGGCATCGCCGGCATCCACCCGTGGGGCAACGATCCAATGGCAGAGGCGGGCCAGTTCTTCCGCTTGATACCACTGGGGCAGATCCCGCAGAGCATCCACGCCGATGATCCAGTACCACTGGGTATTGGGTTGCTCCTGGATAAGGGTGCGCAGCGTCTCGATGGTGTAGGAGCGCCCCGAACGGCGGATCTCCAGCTCCGAGCAGGCGAAGCGCTCGTGGTCGGCAATGGCCAGCTTGACCATGGCCAGGCGGTCGGCTTTGCTGGCGCCAGGGGCCAGAGGCTTGTGGGGGGGATCCCCTGCCGGCATCCACAGCACCTGATCCAGGTCAAACTGCCAAAGGGCTTGTTCTGCCATGATCAAATGGCCGTGGTGTACAGGGTTGAAGGTTCCACCCAGAATAGCAATGCGGCGGTGCTTCATGGCTGCTGGCTCAGGTAGGTGATGGCATCCCGCAGCCAGTCTTCCGTTGGGCGGGGGTGAGTGGGCAGAGCTTGCAAGGCAGCCTGAATTTCCTGAGTGCTGTAGCCCAGGGCCAGTAAGGCCATTTCCACCTCTTCCCGGATAGGCATGGGCGGCCCTCCGGCCAAGGGTTGATCCGCAACCCCCATCCCCTGTCGCCAGTGGGCCAGCTTGGTTTTCAGCTCCAAGGCCAGCCGCTGGGCCGTTTTATGACCTACCCCCGGCGTGAGGGAGAGCAGGCGCACATTTTCGGTCACCACCGCCTGAATCAGCTCCGGCAGGCCGAAGGTATTCAGCAGGGCCAAGCCCAAAGCCGGCCCCACCCCCGAGACTTTGATGAGTTCCACAAACAAGTCCCGCTCGGCTGGCGAGCCAAACCCGTACAACACCAGCTCAGTCTCTCGCACCACCAAATGGGTGAACACCCGGACGGGCTCCCCCACTGCGGGCAGTTGCTTGAGAAAACGTCCTGGGGCCTTGACGCGATAGCCGATCCCCTGCACCTCAACAGTGAGGCTACTGCGCTCTCCCCATTCGATGGCCACAAGGTGGCCGCTTAAAAACGCGATCATGCTGCGAGTTTAATCTGGGTTTGGGATGCTCTGCTCGACTGGAGCTCCAAAGTCGGCCAAGCAATCTAAAGTCCTTGCCAAAGGCTGCTTCCCTACAAGGCTATTTCACAGACCATTTCTCTACCTGTAGACTGTTCCCCATCCAGCTCTGTATTCTCCCTCATCCATGCCGATTCGCCCTTTTCCCATCGGCCAATGGCTTTGGATCCTGTTCTCGCTGGGGGTGCTGCTCTTTCTCCATCTTCCTCTGCTGGTGATCGTCCTTTATGCCTTCAGCCCCGATGAGGCGACCTTGCGCTTCCCTTTGCCGGGGCTGACCTGGCGCTGGTTTGCCGTGGCTTGGGGGCGGGCCGATATTTGGCGGGCCTTGTTTTTGTCTTTGCGGGTGGCTGTGCTGGCTACCGGAGTGGCGGTGGTGCTGGGATCCCTGGCGGCAGCAGCAGTCTATCGCAGCCGATTTTTTGGCCGCGAGACGATCTCATTTTTGGTGTTGCTGCCCATCGCCTTGCCGGGCATTGTCTCCGGGATCGCCTTGCGCTCGGCGATCCATTTGCTGCATATCCCTTTCAGCTTTTGGACAATTGTTATCGGCCATGCCACCTTTTGCCTGGTGGTGGTGTACAACAACGTGCTGGCCCGGTTTCGCCGCATGGGACGCTCTCAGCTAGAAGCTTCTGCCGATTTGGGGGCCAACCCTCTGCAAACCTTTCGGTACATCCTTCTGCCCGAACTGGCCTCGGCCCTATTGGCGGGATCCCTGCTGGCGTTTGCCCTGTCTTTCGATGAAATCATCGTCACCACCTTCACCGCCGGCCAGCAGCAAACCCTGCCGATCTGGGTGTTCAGCCAGCTAACCAAGCCTCGGCAGCGCCCGGTGATCAGCGTGGTGGCCCTGGGGGTGATCGGCCTGACGGTGCTCCCCATTTGGCTGACCCATCATTGGACTCAAGAGAAAACCACGACTCGCTGATGGCTCTTTCCAGCCTCAGGCAAGGTTTGCGGCTTAGAAGGATCCCCAAGCATTGGCCGGAGTCGCTGTAACAGCAAAGAAACGCTGGCCCTGGTTGATCGCGGATCCCTTGTGAGAAAATGTAACAAGCATTTCATTTGTGAAAATTGAGGTATCTATGGCTGTCACTCGTGCCGGACGCGCCCCTCTCGTGCGGGGCAGCAGCGAGGGAAATCCTGCCAAGTTCATGGAAATGGCCAGCGCTTTGCTCAACACCCGCACCCGCCAAGGCAGCGGCAAAAAGGTTCAGGATCGCTCTTCCTACGGCAAAGCGGGCAACCCGCAAGAGTTCATGCAGATGGCCAGCGAATTGCGCCGATCCCTGGAGCAGCAGGGTCGGTAGCCAATCCTGTCCACCCCCAGGGGATCCCCGTCCAGTTGCCTAAGCTGGACGGTTTTCTTGCTGCTCCTCTCAAGCCAGAGGCGGCCAATCGCTTCTGAGGCCACTCACCGGTGTTGGATCCCGTTACAGGCCCAACTTCGAGTCCAGAGCTCCGCCCTTGAGCTTCTGGGCAATGAGCCGACAGAAGAGCGGCATGTCAGGATGGGAAAAGTGCTCATCCGGGCGCTCTTGCCGGTGGACGTGATTGAGGCCAAGACGACATGAAAAACAAAGGCTTTTGGCTGGCCGGGATCCTGGGGGTGATCTTGGATCAGGCGACCAAGCGCTGGGCGGTAGAACGGCTGCTGCCGGGGCCAGAGATTGAGCTGTGGCCAGGGGTGTTTCACCTCACCTACGTGGAGAATACCGGCGCTGCTTGGAGCCTGTTTGAAGATTCGGCAGAGCTCTTGAAGTGGATCTCGTTGGGGGTAGCGCTGGCATTGGGGCTGCTGGCCATCCGCGGCGGGATCCTGGGCCGTTGGGAACAGGCCGGCTATGGCTTGGTGTGGGCAGGAGCCGTGGGGAACGGCATCGACCGCTTCGTCAACGGCTATGTCGTGGACTTTTTCAATTTGATCTGGATTCGCTTTCCGGTATTCAACGTGGCGGATGTGGCCATCAACCTTGGGGTGGCCTGTCTGCTGATCGGTTTGCTACAGGACAACTCGAAGAAAACGGGATCGACTTCCGCCTCGCCCTGCCTGGAGAAAAAGCCCGGTCGCGACAGCACCCACTTTAAGGATTGACGAGCCGATGAACAGCCTTCAGGGATCCCTTGGGATGCTCAGGCCTTTGGCCAGGGGGATCCCCGGTCAGCTGCAAGGACTCCGTCCCGCTAAAGTGCTCCGCACTGCTATCGCGAGCGCGAATGGCTGGCTTGCTGGGCCACCTGGCAGAGGCGCTCGACATCTGCGGGCAAAGTGTTAAAAGCCGTCACCAGGCGGATTAAGTTGTGACCTTCCCCCAGCCAGCGGTAAAACCGAAACCCCGCTCCCTCTAGGGCCTGGAGAACCGGCTCCGGCAGCTCGATAAAAACCTCATTGGCCTCGGTAGGATACACCAACTTGGCTCCCGGCAGGGATCCCAGTCCCTGCGCCAACTGCTGGGCCATTGCGTTGGCATGGCGGGCATTGCGCAGCCACACCCCATCCTGGAGATAGGCCTGCAATTGGGCAGACAAAAAGCGCATCTTCGAGAGCAGATGGCCACTGCGCTTGCGACGAAACTCAAAATCGCCCACCTGATTTGGATGAAAAAACACCACCGCTTCCGCAGCCCAGGCTCCATTTTTGGTGGCCCCAAAGGACAGCACATCCACCCCCGCTTTCCAGGTCATCTCGGCAGGGGTGCAACCCAAACTAACCAGGGCATTGGCAAAGCGGGCCCCATCCATATGCACCTTAAGGCCAAAGTGATGGGCCAAATCCGCCAGGGATCCAAGCTGCTCCAAGGAGTAGAGGGTGCCGGCCTCAGTGGCTTGCGTCAGGCTGAGGCAGGCAGGCTGCACGTGATGAACCACCCCAAACCCCGCCCGCTCCAGGGCTGCTTTTAAGTTGCCCCAGTCGATACGGCCTTGTTCCCCTGGGATCCCCACCAACTTGGCCCCACCTGTAAACAGCTCCGGCGCTCCACATTCGTCCAGATTGATGTGGGCCTCGGGATGGCAATAAATCGCCCCGTAGGGCGGGGTGAGCACCGAAAGGGCCAGGGCATTGGCAGCAGATCCTGTTGCCACCGGAAACACTGCCACTTCATGCTCGAAGATCTCGGCAAACAGCCTTTGCACCTGCGCTGTGCATTCGTCCCCTCCATAGGGCATGGCGGATCCCCTGAGGGCCAACAGGGCTTCCATCACCTCAGGACAGGCGCCTGTGACATTGTCGCTGCAGAAGTTCATGGCCTGGACAACCCAAGGGATCTCGCCGAGGAAGGGTTAGGGCCGGCTTACTTCGCGCCAACCCAACCGGGATCCTCCAAAGTATCCCAGGCTTGACCTGCCTCTCCCTCAACCGTTTGCAATAGCGGGACAGAGTCCTTTTGGGGATGGGAAGGCGGCTCAGGCTGGTCGCGATAGCGGGACGGAGTCCTTTCGCAATAGCGGGATGGGGTCTTTGCACTCCACCACAACCCCAAAGCGGGCCCCAACCCCAACAACAGGCCCAGCCCCGCCGGCGCAACAATGCCAGAGCCCAGGCTCATCAACAGGGCAAAAGCAAAATTAGCTACATAGAGCACCAGCGGCCCCACCAACTGGCGGCGGTCAAGGATGGGTTGATCCTCGCCCCACAGCAGATTGGCCACCGTCATGAAGGCAGCCCCAGTCAGCATCCAACCCCCGAAGTTTTGCAGCGGCATACCGAAGAAGGGCCCCGGCTGAAACCACGTCCAAAACGGGATCAAGCCGCGGGTCATGGCCGGATCCAGCACGAAGTCCCAGGCGGTGAGCAGCAGGGCCCCCAACATGATGGCCTCGAAGTGGATCAACCAGTGGCGCTGGGTTTGCAGAGCCACACGCGCCAACAAATAGGACGACAACCCCACATAAAACCAAGACAGAGGGATGGTAAAAGGCACCAACCCGGCAATCTTGTAGCCCAGCCCACTCAGGTAGCCATAGTTGCCAAAGGGGATCCCAGTGCTGGTACCCAACAGCTCACTGCCCAAGGAAATGCCCACCGCCGGGATCAAAAACATCAATAGGCGCCGCACCCCCAACAGCCGGGATCCCATCAGAGCTGCCGCCAGCGCACCGAACACCATGTAGGCCACGCCGCCATTGCCCATGCTCAAGGAGAAAGCTTGAATGCCAATGGGGGGCAAACTGGCCACCCACTCGGGATGCGGTACAACCCAGAGCAACCCTGCCAACCCAAAAAGCAAAGACAGAATGTGCAAACCCAGAGCTAAGGCCTCCAGCCGCTGCCAAATCGAGCCAGACAGGGGCAGAACACTTCGCCCAACAGAAGACTGGAAAGGCAGGCTGACGAGAACACCAGAGGACGAGAACCAACGCATGAGAAACTCCCGAAGAGTGGTTAAGCGAAGCCGCTCTGTCTCCTTGCAACCCATACGGCGGCTGAGGGGAAAAGCGGATGGCCCCAAGAGAGAGCCTAAAGCCAAGAACAAGCCCGCTTGCTTGCAGGCCGGCCTACTTGGAATGGCCCTCTGGACGGAGATGTCACTGCCGCTAACGGTGACACTGCTGATATTTTGCTGTCTATTGTATCAATTCGTAAACATATCGCCCGTTTTTCCTCAGGTCTCCTCCCCGTCTTCGCCGCAGGGATCCCGGGTGGGGGTGTACGCCCAGTTGGCTCGTGCTGTGGAGCGCCAGGACTGGCTTCAGGCCCTGCAGCTGGTGGATCTGTTGCAGCAGCACACGGAAGATCCCGCCCAGCGTCAGGATCTGGAAGACTATCGGCTGGAGCTGGAAAAATATCGTTCTGCTTATGGGGATCCGCCGCCGCCCCAGTGGCCGTTTTTGCACAAGCCCTTTGTTGGGGAATTTCCCGTCACCAACCTCTTCGACCATGACTTGCCTTTGGGGGAGAGGGATGGCAACAGACGGTTTGTGAGTGGGCAAGGCCAAGTTTGGATCCCTGGCCCGCTGCACCCCTGTGGCAAAAGCGATGGCCATGCCGGTTATGACTGGGAGATGCCGGTGGGAACCCCGATTTTGGCTGCTGCCGCAGGACGGGTCACCTTGGCCCGCGAGGAGCCGGAGTTTTTTTGCCCCAGCTTGGGCCGGCTGGTCAGGGGGTTGCGGGTGCGCCTTCTGCACGAGCCAGAATTCTCCGATGGGGAGAGAGCAGACAGAAGAACCCTTCCCCGCTGGGAAACCCTCTACGCCCACCTCAGCCAAGTTGGGGTGCAGGAGGGGCAAGTGGTGGCCGCAGGAGCAGTCATCGGCCTATCGGGAGACAGCGGCTGTGCCAGCGGGCCCCATCTTCATTTCGAGGTACGTCGCTTCGACAACACCAACTCCGGCCAACCGGCTGCCGTCGATCCCTATGGGTGGTTTGGGTCTGGCCTGGATCCCTGGAGTATTCACCCCCTTGGGGCCGAGAGTCTGTTCCTTTGGCAGGTGGGACAAGCCCCCAGCTTGGGAGC
>NZ_JANSIB010000074.1:0-14794 GCF_047461895.1 Synechococcus sp. R55.8
TTATACATTATTTTCAGTATAGTTGAGCTTATTATTGACTAGAGTCATGCTCCCCGTCCGGGATTTGGTTTTGTCCTCTGCCTCTGTGGGTTCACCATGGCCTCTGATGTCTCCCCTCCTCCCCTCCTCTCGGCTGAGGCAGCCGCTCAATTGTCAACTGCTCCCCCCGTCTTCACAACGGAGCAGATTTTGGAGATCTTGCCCCATCGCTATCCTTTCTTGCTGGTGGATCGGGTTGTGGAGTATCAACCGGGGCAACGGGCGGTGGGCCTGAAAAACGTCACCTTCAACGAGCCTTTTTTTCAAGGGCATTTCCCCAACCGACCCATCATGCCCGGCGTCCTAATCGTCGAGGCCATGGCCCAGATAGGGGGGATCGTGTTGACCAAGTTGCCGGACGTGGCCGGGCGCTTGGCCCTGTTTGCCGGGATCGATGGTGTTCGCTTTCGCCGCCCGGTGCTGCCGGGGGATCAACTGCTGCTCTCTGCCGACTTGCTCACCATTCGCCAGAGGCGCATTGGCAAGATGTTCTGCCGCGCTCAGGTGGGAGGGCAACTGGTAACCGAGGGGGAGCTGATGTTCTCCCTGGTGGATTGATGGGCCAACAGCGGCCATCCAGGAGGCGCTCCGGTGTGGGTGTTCTCGCAATTGAGATAAAGTGTTGGGATAGAAAGATGGCTCAGGGGCTGCTTGCGCCTTTCTGTCGGGATACGGTAAACATGTTGTCGCGACAGTGGGGCGTAGCTCTAAGGCTCATCTCCCCTGGAGTCAAGTCTTGGTGATCCTTCGCAGGGTTGGGAGCGTAACCACAGTTGCTGGCTAGGTCGGAAATGAGTTCGTTCGCTTCAGCGGGATCCACTCCCAACATCTCTGCAAGTGCGCCGCACCGCTCACGGGAGCGGATTCATCCCACTGCGGTGATCCATCCGAAAGCTGAGCTGCACGAAACGGTGCAGGTTGGCCCCTATGCGGTGATCGGCGAGCATGTTCGCATTGCTGCCCATACGGTGGTGGGGGCCCATGTGGTGATCGATGGCTGGACGGAAATCGGCGAGGGCAACCACATTTTTCCGGGAGCAGTTGTGGGCACCGAGCCTCAGGATCTGAAGTACAGCGGCGCCCCCTCTCAAGTGGTAATCGGCAGAGGCAATCGCATCCGCGAGTTTGTCACCATCAACCGGGCTACCAATGAAGGGGAAGCCACCCTGATTGGAGATTACAACCTGCTGATGGCCTACACCCATGTCGCCCACAACTGCGTCATCGAAAATCAGGTGGTGATTACCAATGCTGTTTCCTTGGCCGGCCACATCCACATCGAGTCTCAAGCCCGCATCGGCGGCATGGTCGGGATCCACCAGTTCACCCGCATCGGGCGCTTGGCCATGGTGGGGGCGATGAGCCGGGTTGACCGCGACGTTCCCCCCTACATGTTGGTGGAAGGACATCCGGCTCGCATCCGCGGTCTGAACTTGGTGGGGTTGCGGCGAGCCCAAGGGATGGAGGGATCCCTGCCCTTGCTGCGGCAGGTCTACCGATTTTTGTACCGCTCAGGGTTGCCTTTGGAAAAAGCGCTGCAAACACTGCGCAGCAGCCTGTGTGTCGTTTGTAACAGCGGTGCGGAGGGAGAGCGCCATGTCCTTTCCCTACAGGGGAAAGAGTGGGTGGACGAGACGGGATCCCTGCAACATCTGCTGCAATTTTTGGAAGACTCCCTCTCCCAGCCCCAACGACGTGGCCCTCTGCCGGCCCTGCGCGGGAGGGGGGAAGATCCGCCGGTGCAGAGCACTTCAGAGCTGGATGACTAAAGATTGGGGTCGGGAGCGTAGCTCTAGTGAGCCACCTGTTCATCTGCACGGGCGAGGTCTCAGGGGATCTGCAGGCCGGCCATCTGATCGAAGAATTGCTGCGCCAGCGCCCTCAACTGCGCATCACAGCGGTCGGGGGAGAGCGCATGGCTGCTGCCGGGGCCCGTTTATTGCACCGCACTACCGAGATCAGCTCCGTTGGCATTTTAGAGGCTCTTCCCTTTGTCGGCCCCGCCCTCTGGACGGAATGGAAGATTCGCCGCTTTTTGGCCCAAGACCCGCCAGATGTGGCCGTGCTGGTGGACTACATCGGCGTCAACAGCCGCATTGCCCGTCTGCTGCAACGGCGGCAGATCCCTGCCGTCTATTACATTGCTCCCCAAGAGTGGGTGTGGTCGCAGGATGCCCGCCTCACCTACCAACTGGCCCAGCAGATGCGGCTGATGTTGGCGATTTTCCCTGAGGAAGCCCGCTACTACGCGGCGGCAGGAGCCCATGTCCAGTATGTGGGCCATCCCCTGTTGGATATTTTGGCCGCTGTGCCCAGCCGTGCTGCCGCCAGAGCCCAGTTGGGGATCCCTGCCGAAGCCACGGTGGTGGTGGTGGTGCCGGCTTCGCGTCGGCAAGAGCTGCGCTCGGTTCTGCCTGTCTTGCTCAAGGCGGCTCAGTTGTTGCAAGCTCACCTGCCTCAGGCACAGTTTTGGGTGCCCCTGGCCTCGCCCCGTTTTGCTGCCCCGATTGCGCGGGCTGCCCGCCGCCTTGGGCTCAACCTCACCCTTTTGGATCCCCAAGCTCTGTCCTTCTTCTCCCCCCACAAAGCTCATCACCTCGCCTTGGCAGCGGCTGATTTGGTGTTGGCCAAGTCGGGCACGGTGAACTTGGAGACGGCTATCTTGGGGATCCCCCAGGTGGTGATCTATCGCCTCAACCCCCTCACCTTCTGGATCGCCCGCCATTGGCTGAGGGTGTCGGTGCCCTTCATGTCTCCGCCCAACCTGGTGCAGATGCGCCCCATTGTCCCGGAGTTGCTGCAGGAGCAGGCCCAGCCAGAGAAGATTGCCCAACTGGCGCTGGAGTTGCTAACTCGGCCCGAACGCAAAGCCCAACTGCAAGCCGACTACGTCGCGATGCGGGCGGCCCTAGGAGAACCCGGCGTTCTGGCTCGCGCTGCCAAGGCCATCCTAGAGGTGTTGGATGGCGCAGCCGGCCCCCAGCGGCATCCCTTTTGCCGCTAGCTCCGGTGACCCAGGGCCCGGGGCACCGCCCGTCCTCCCGCCAAGGCTGCTGTTGAATCCGCCTCTTCCAGATACTCAGCATCTTGGTTGACCCGCCACCCATCGTAGCGCCGTTCCCCCGCCACAATGTTGCGAGCGGCCAAAAGGCCCGTCATCATGGCGTGATCCTGGTTATTGTAGCGGTGCATGCCGTTGCGGCCTGCCACCTGCAAATTGGGCAGTGCTTCTTCCAAAAAGGTTCGAATGGTCTGGATGTGAGCTTGATAGCCGTGATTGTAAACCGGGTAGGCTTTCGGGGCGCGAATGACTGTGCCGCCCAAAACCTTTGCCTTCCCCAGCAGGCCCAACCGCTGCAATTCCAGCGTTGCCAAGGCCATCAAATCCCCATCGGTTTGTCCCCAAAAGGGATCCGTCGCTGAGCAAAAATACTCCAAACCCAAGCAGGTGACCGAGGGATCCGGAACCATGTCCGCGCTCCAATTCTTGAAGTTTTGGATACGCCCCACCCGCACCGAGGGATCGTGAATGTAGATCCAGTGATCTGGAAATAGGTTGGGCTCATCCACCAGCAAAGCCACCGTCAAAAAATCCCGATACCGCAGTTGTTCGGCAGCCTCTCGCACCGGCTCCGGTGCTGCAGGTACCAAAGCCCGCACCAGAGAGCGCAGCGGCATGGTGGAAATGAACTGCTCGCCGGTCACCCAAAAGGTCTCTCCCCCTTGAGAACAGGCTTGTACAGCTTGAACTCCGGCCCGGTTCCAGTGGATTGCCGTAACCTTGCGATCCAGTTGTACCGGCTGCCCGGCTTCTGCCAGCAAGGTTTGAACGCGCTCCCACATCTGGCCTGGCCCTAGGCGAGGATAGCGAAAGCGATCGATCAGGGTTTTGATCACCCCCTCTCGGTTGGGGAAAAAGGTTTTACGGATCAAAGAAGCCATCGACAGACCCTTGATCCGCTGGGCTGCCCAGTCGGCGCTGATCTCGTGACAAGGGATCCCCCACACTTTCTCGGTGTAGGTCTTAAAAAAAGTGCGATACAGCCGTTCCCCAAATTGGTTAATGACCCAATCTTCAAAAGATACAGGATTGGGCCTGGGAAAGAGGCGCGCCTTTAGGTAACTGAGCAGACAGAGGGTGGTAAACCCTGGCCCCAGTTTGGCAAAAACATCCGTAGGTCGAATTGGATAATCAAAGAAAACACCTCGGTAAAAAATGTGGGAAAGCCGACGGCAAACCTGCATTTCCGAGCCCAAAATCTCCGTCCACAGAGCCTCAATTTCCGCCGACTTGGAGAAAAAGCGGTGTCCACCGATATCAAAGCGATAGCCTTGGTAGGTTACAGTGCGGGATAGCCCCCCTACCTGCACCGGATCCGCTTCCAAAACCGTTACCGGGTAGCCCTGCTTGTTCAGCTCGTAGGCGGCACTCAATCCAGCTGGCCCCGCCCCGATCACCACTGTGGACTGCACTCTGGATAGCTGCCTTGAGGTACCATCTGGTAGTGGGGTCATTTCCTCAGAAATGTTCTCAGAAACAGTCATGGCAACTTCTCACACCACCTCGTCAATCCTAACGGAAATAGGTCTGTTCAAGGGATCCCCGGCCTGGGCGCGAAAGTGCTATGCCTACGGCACCCCGTCGGGAACCGCACCGCTAACGCGAAAGATTAAGCTGGAGACAGATTAGAGATCCCTTTTGTGTGCAAAGAAAGCCTTGGTGCTTCGCACCGCCGTCGCGAATGGCCGACTCTGTGGAGTGAATTTTGTGCAATCTCCCCCCATCCCCAATCCTGGACATCTGCTGACAAATGCTTCGCCGACAGTACTGTTGGCCGATGACGACCCATGCATACGCGGGTACTTGACCCACCTGTTGGTTCATGAAGGCTATCAAGTGGCAGAGGCTGAAGACGGCGACCAAGCCTTGCTGCTCTTCGGTCAAACTCAGCCTCAAATTGCCCTGCTGGACGCCCTCATGCCCGGCACGGATGGGTTCGAGTGTTGCCGCCGCCTGCGGGCTTTGGATGCGAATCTGCCCTGCTTGATGATTACCTCGCTCGAGGATCAAGCTTCCGTAGACAAAGCCTTTGCTGCCGGAGCCAGCGACTACATGACCAAGCCCATTCACTGGCCGATAATGCGTCAGCGCATCCAACACCTGATCAAGGCCCGCCAGAACTTGTTGAACCTACGCCAACAGGCGGCCCGCGAGCAAGCCCTGAACCGCATCGTCCGAGCCATTCCCACTTCTTTGCAGTTGGATCAAATCCTTGCTGCCGTCACCCGCGAGATAGGCCATCTGCTAGAGGCGGATCGGGTAAGCATCAGCATCTATCAGCCTCAGCAACAGCATTGGCGCATTGTCTCCGAGTACAGCACTCAACAGGATGGCTACCTGGGCTGTCTCATTCCCGATTCCGAAAGCCCCATTGCCCAGCAACTGAAGCAGGGGAAAGTGATGTTGCTGGAGGCAGCCGACCAAGCCAAAGACTGGGTCTACATCTCTGCCATGGCCAAAGCCTATCCTGGCAGTTGGCTGCTGGTACCGCTCTACGGTGGCGAAAACCCCGAATCTGGCCCGACCCACCCCACCCTTTGGGGCAGCCTGTGCCTACAACTGAAAACAGCACGTCCCGGTTGGCTGGCCACCAATCAGGATCTGATCTTGGCCCTGGCCGATCACCTCTCCATCGCCATTCGGCAGGCGGAACTGTTCCAACAGGTTCAGGAGCTGAACCGCACCCTGGAAGAAAAGGTACAGGCCCGCACCGCCCAACTGGATCGCCAAGTACAGGAATTGCAGCGGCTGGATTGCCTGAAAAATGACTTCCTTAGCACGGTGTCCCACGAGCTGCGCACCCCTCTTTCCAACATGAAAATGGCCATCCGCCTGCTCAGCTCCGTCCTGCTGCCTGCCCAGGGCGCTCCCAGATCCCCGGATCCGGCCAAGATCTCTCAGTACTTGAAGGTGTTGGACAACGAATGCGAGCGGGAGATCAAACTGGTCGAGGATCTGCTGGAACTGCAGCAGTTAGAGGTGCTCAAGGGACTCCGTCCCGCTAACGCGAACGGTTCACAGCGGCCCTGCTGGTTGGAGCTGCAAGAGTGGTTGCCCCAGATCGCGGAGCCCTTTGCTCAGGAGGCCCATAGTCACCATCAGCGCTTCAGCCTTGGGATCCCTCCAGGACTGCCTGCCATTTTTACCCTGCCGGGAGTGCTAAAGTCGGTGCTGGCGGAATTGCTGAAAAATGCATGTAAATTCACCCCTGCTGGGCACCTGATCAGCCTTCAGGCCACCTGCCATTCCGACCACCTGGACATCCAAGTCCTCAACACCGGCGTAACCATTCCCCTGGAAGAGCAAAAGCGGGTATTTGAGAAGTTCTATCGGGTGCCCAGCGCGGATCCCTGGCGGCAAGGGGGGACAGGGTTGGGGTTGGCCCTTGTGCGGCAGCGGGTAAGCCTGTTGCAAGGAAGCATTCACCTCAACAGCGAGGCCAACCACACCTGCTTTACCTTGCGGCTGCCTCGGGTTCTCCCTGTCTTTGGCCAAGGCAAGCCAGCTCAGCCTAGGGTGTAGGCGTCGGGGTGGCCGGCTTTGGAGAGTTGGAAGCTTCCCCTTCCTGCAAAACTTCTTGCAAGCGGGCCCGAACCCGCTGGTTGAGGACGGGATTTTCGTTGGCCAAGGTCATCAATTCGCGGTATTGAAGCACCGTCAGCCCTTGCTCTTCAACAATGCGGCTGGCTTGGGTTTCTGTGCGCCGCATAATTTGCTCGTACTCCTCCTCGTTCTGGGTTTCCCGCAGTTGGGCGCTCGCTTCCCGGATCAGGGGATCCAACTCCAACAGAATCCGCACCAACTGTTCCACCTGGGCATCGGTGACTTGCTCTGGGGTCAGGGCTGGAGATGCCACAGGGCTGGGAGTTGCTGTGGCCGGAGCCCCCCCCGAAGTCGGAGAAGCAGTTGCAGCAGGGCCAGGCGACGGGGTTGCTCCCTGTGCCCAAACCGGCAGGGATCCCAAGCTGAGTCCCAGACCCATCAGCAACGCGAATTTCATCATGCCCAAAACTCCCCAAACCCAGACAAGATAGACCTAAGCCCTTGAGGTGCAGCCAAACCTGAAGCCAGACTAGCAAGATGCCTGAATTCCGTCTAATCGGTTCAACGCAGTCCTGAATGCCCATCAAGCTCATCCCAGCTTGCCGGCACCTGAGGTGGGATCCATCCAATCCCTACGGTACCAGAACTCCTCACTCCAGGGACCCCAGGATAGACTCGCGCAAGGGCTGCATGGACATGCAGTGGATCTCTTGTAGAAACAAGAAGTTGGTTGTACAGTCTTACATGCGCTGTTCAACGGTAGCCCGGCACCGGAGTGCCCCTTTCTCTCCTCGGTTGAGCAGCTCCAGACTTGCAGCACTGGCAATTGACTTAGCACTTCAGCCCAAAGGGGGTTGTCTTGAAGCTGAGCTTAGGTATATGTTCTGTTGAGTATCGTTTTTGTTAATGTTAGGCTAGGGGCCAGATTTGATGCGGATCTCCCACATCGGCATCTGACTTTCTTCGCAGGTGTCAGAGCCCGTGGATCCCCTATCAATATCAGCAGTCAACCTAGCAAACGCCCAATCGCCAGCTCTCTTTGCAGGCGATTGCTGGAGGATTTTTTGTTCGGAGAAAGGTTCCCGATTAGATTTTTTTGGGCGCGTCCATAAGTAACCCTTCAAGGGCTTTGAGGGCGACTGCTGTCTTTATTGCCTTTGTAAAAGATGATAACAAAAATGGGTAAAAGTTATTGCTTTTCTTAAGCAGCGCTGATATATTCTTTGCGGTTGCGGTTGTTCGGTCATCCTTCTACAGGAGGCTTACATTGGTTAGGAGAAGAAAGCGTAAGAGTCGCCGTCGTCTGGAAGGGCGCAAAATTTTAGATCACATTCCTCAATTTAATCTGGACAGTGGTGAAGAGAAGTCTGTAACCGCTGCTCGAAAGTATATTCAGGAAAAGTCTATTCAGCCCCCCGCGCTGATTTTGGTGCGGCGAAATGAGCATACCGTTGATCGGTTTTTTTGGGCGGAGAAGGGGTTGTTCGGCGCGCAATATGTCGAGGAAAACCACTTCCTTTTTCCCAGCCTGCGAGCTTTGCTAGCGGAGGTTGCGGCTGAGAAGCCGGAGAAAAAATCCTCGAAGACCCTTGCAACTGCCGCTCGCTAGCCTCTGACCAGCTTTTCCTATTAGCAGGAGCTCAGGAAACAGCCCCCCTACCCTGGGGGGTTTGTTGCAGCCGCTCTCAGAAGATCGAAAGAACTGACCCTGTGTACGGGATCCCTCCCCACGGGTTGAGCTTCTGATACCTCACTCCCCATGCTGGATCTGCTGGCGGCAGCGAGGGAGCCACGCGCTACCCTACAAGGGATCCCGTCGGGAGATGCCGGATGAGCCGACTGCCTCAGACCACTGCCCACATCCAAATTACCCGCCGCTCTTGGCAAGAGGGTGCCATTGAGGGGGAAGTCAATGCCAATGGTTGGGTTTGGCGCTTTTGCTGGCGCTTTCGGGCCGGGGAACTCAGAGTGGAGCCTTCTGTGGGGCGGGCTTTGATTTGCGAGCCCTTGAGCCGCTTTCTGGAAAAATCCGACTATCTGCTGGAACCGGGCAGCAACTACTCGTTTGTGATTCGCAGCAGCTTGTGAACTCTCAATCTGAGCAGATCTGAGCAGAGCTTTTGCCCAGCACCAAAGACCGGGGCTGAGCAATGGAAGGCACCTGCTACGGTGACCCAGAAACCAGGTCTCAAGCCCCGTGGGCGAAGAGTGCCTCCCCTCTCACTCCTGTCGCGCCCAAGCTGTTCGCACTTGAAAGAATCCTCGCCCTCTAGGCAGGGGGGTAGTCAATAAAGCTGCAGCAGCCTTTGGTCTTCGGCGGGGGAGGAGGCACATCCAGAGCTGGGTTGCACTCAAAGAAGCCCAGGGGCTTGAGCATAAAGCCGATGTAGCTAACCGGCATCACCGGCCAGTCCTCGGTGCGGGGGAAGTGATTGCAGCCAAAGCTATACCAGAGCACCAGGCGGGTGTTTTCCAGGGATCGGTTCGCTTGCGTCCATTTCACCAGCCCTTCGCCACCGGGGTGTTGGTTGGGGTAGTCCCCTGCTGGGAACTTCTCGCCGGGATGGTAGGGCGTGGCCCAGAGGTGGTGGGCCAGGTATCCTGCCCGTCGGTACAGCCAAGAGTCGGGGTGGGCCAAAAGCTGGACGTTTTCCCCCGGCATCAGTTTGTAGGCCACCGGCTGTCCCAGGCGGTTGTGGCGATTGGGGTTGACAATCTTCCAATAGCGGCCCCGCAAGGGATCCACCGTTTGCTTAGCCTCCTGCTCGGTTTTGAGCAGGGTGGAGCGGGCGCGAAAGGCGTTGCCGTGAGGGTTATCCGGCCCCAGAGGCAGAGGTTCTGCATGCACTTCATAGAGGGAGTTGCACGGCCCATCCACCGCCATATCGAGGCGGACAGTGAAAAAGTGCTGGTGGTTGAGGCCAGACAATTGGGGTGCCACCAAGACGCCAAACTCCGGCTCTTCCCCCGGCAACGTGGCGCAAGTGTTGATGATGCCGGTGAGCTTGGCTTCAAACTCCAGCGTGCCGTCTTGGTAGAAATACCAGAAAAAGCCGTAGTCGTAGTTGCCAATGGTGGTGAAAAAGGAAAGCACCAACCGCCGCGAGCGCCGCACCTGCGCCCGTTCCGTGCGCCAGTCGGTGTGCTTCCAGAGCACCCCAAAGTCCTCCTCGTGCATACAGACGGCATTTTTCAAAAGCATGGGCTCGCCGCTGTTGGTGGGCAACCAGGCATCGAAGTAGTAGATTTCCCCCAGACAGTCGCAGCCCAGCTGCAGGGAATTGGCCTGCATGCCAATGCCGTATTCCCCCACATCAAAGGCATTTTTGCGACAGTGGGGATCCCGCGGATCCCCGTAGGGCACCACCATCTCGGCTACCGAGGCGCGGTAGAGAATGGGGCGAAGGCGGCCTTGATCCTCGTAGCTCACCTGGTGGAGGACGAGCCCCTCTCGCGGGTTAAAGCTGATGCGCAGATCCCACTTCTGCCAGCGGATGTGGTGGCCGTCCACCTGGAAGCTCACCCCTTGGGGCTGAGTGATTTCTAGCGGCTTCAAGTCTTGGCGAAAACCTTTGAAAAACAGCTCGTCGAAGTTACCGGACTCCGGCGGCAAGGGCCACAGACCCCGATCCTCCACCTTGACAACTTGCATGCGGTTGAGGTCAATCCAGGGGTAGAGCCCCTCGATGGGGCGGGCATAGCCGTTGTCGCAAGGGGAAGTACGTAGGAAACAAAAGCCTCGCACCAGCCGCCGCCCTTCTTCTTCCGGGATCCCGAAGTAGCCCACCGTCCAGTAGTCCACCATCACCAAATCCACATCGGCAATCCCCCGCCGCTGCAGAGCCGCCAAAAATTGGGGATCCTCCTTGAGCAGGCGGTCGCAGGCGTACACCTCATCATCGAGCAGAGGGGGCTGCACGCCCGGAACGAGCTGCCAAGAGCGCACCTGCTGTGTTGACAGAGAGACCACGGCTTCGTAGGTGTTGCCACTGGCCGGATCCAACAGCACCACGAAAGCCTGCCGATCCCACGGCTGCCCCGGCTGCCACGCTTCCATCCAAGGCCGCTCCGGCTCTTGTAGCTGGATGGTCACAAAGCGCCCCTGAGAACTGAGGGGCCGTTGCCGGCGCAGGATCTGCACCACTTGCCGCATCTCCTCAGCACTGAGGGGATCCAAGGGGTGGCCTTGGGGCAATGAAGCCTGGCCAAGCAAAGCAGATTCACTCGACTGGCTATGTCGATCCAAACTGGGAGAAACTTCACAAACCACAGCAATAACCTTGAATTCTTCAGTTGGAAAATGATTGAGTTGAGCTAGGAAAAAATAGGGAGAAGTCTGCTGAGAAAGGTCAAAGGGATCCCTTCGCTCGCCATGCCGCGGGCCAGCCCATCAACCCAACTCAGAGAATCCAGAAAACCTAACAGCAGGCTAAACAGACTATCCTGTTGCCATCGCCAACATCGGGCAACTTTGCAAGAGATACCCGGGGAAAGGAAAACTTAAGCCAAAGCCCAAGGAAGTGAAGACAACCTCGGCCCTGCTAATTGTCCAGATCTAGCAATCTTCTGTTTCCCCGTCCGCTAACCAAATGAAGAGGGCAACGGCACCTTGAGAAGCCGCGCCAGGGCGAACAGGAAACCATCAACCCATCGGGAAAATCTGAATACAGGTCTTACTACAGATAAACCCAAACTCGAGAGCAGGAGAAGTTTTCTGTGATTAAACGTCAGGCTTAACGTTGCACAGGAAAGCATAAAAAAGAGAAAACGCTTCACGCAGGCTAAGGGCAGGATCACACCGAGAAAGCTCAACGCAACGTCAACTCTCGCAAGAGCGCAAAGACATCTCGAAACCTGCCCCAACCCTACCTGCCAGGGGGATCCCACCACTTGGGATCCGAAATGCAACTGACGATACTATAGCAGAGGCACCCCCCTTTCCCACAAGCCCGGCCCAAAGCCTCCCGGTCGCATCAGCAGGGTAGCCTTCTCCCCGTGGGTTTGAAGCCTAGCTCAGGCTGAAGGGTTGGTGTCAAAGAATACATTTCCAAAGTCATTCTGGAGCCATGCTTAAGGTTAGAAATTTCTAACAATTCGAATAGTAGGATCCCTCACGTCTCCTAAAAATCGTCCACAATGAAGCAGGGCTTGCGGCAAATTAACCGTCTGGTGAGGGAGATGGCTTCAACTCGATACCGCCTGGTGCCGGTGCGGCCAGGAGACGGCAGCTTTTATCCAGAGCATCTCTATTTGGCCTTAGAAGCCACCCAACTGGGCTATTGGCAACTGGATCTGCGCACCTGGGAGTTGAGTGCTTCTCCCCAGTGCAAGGCCAAATACGGGCTGGATCCCGGCCAAGATTTCACCCTGGAAGTGTTTTTGCAGCACGTTCACCCGGAAGATCGCCAAAGGGTGAAAGAAGCTTTGCAGACGGCTGGGCCCAGGGCGGTAGAGGGGGATCCCAACTTTTCGGTGGAATATCGAGTTTACCAGGCCGACGGCCAGATGCGCTGGCAGCTTTCCCAGGGGATTGTGCTCTTGGGGCCGAAAGGGGATCCCGGCCAGGTTGTCGGGGTGACCCTGGATATCAGCGAGCGCAAGCAATTAGAGATCACCTTGGCCGAGCGAGAGCGCCACTATCGCCAGCTCCTGGAAGCCCTGCCCGACATGCTGCTTCGTCTGGATCGCCAGGGCCGCTGTCTGGAGTTCAAGCCGCCCAGCCATTTTTCTGTCCCCCATCCCCCTGCCTACTACCTGGGCAAAACTCCTGAAGAGCTGTTTCCTGATACCGGTTGCACCGGTGGGGCGGAACCCATAGCCCAAGCCATTCGCGAGCATCTGGAGCTGGCCTTGGCAACCCGGCAAGCTCAAGAGATCGAATACCCCTGCCCAGAGGGATCCCCTCAGCCCCAATATCGCCAGGCCCGCATCGTTCCCTTTGGGGAAGATCAAGTGCTGGTGATCATCAGAAACATCACCCCTCGCAAGCAAGCTGAGCTGAAACTGCAGCGGCAATTGCAGCGAGAAAGACTGTTTAATCAGCTCATTCAGGCCATCAACACCTCTCTGGACTTACCCACCCTATTTGATGTGGCGGTGCGGGAAGTGGGGGCAGTGTTGCAGGCAGCACGAGTTACCCTTTATCAGTACCTGCCCGCTGAGGCCGTGTGGTTGGGCATTGCCAGCCATAGCCGATTTCCTAATTTGCCCAACAATCTGAACCTGCGACTGCCGGATAGCAGGGATTTTATGGTTTTCGATCATTTGAAACGGCTGCAAATTTTTCATGTCCAGGATCCGGAGCAGATTGCCGATCCCTTTGCCATTTATGAGAAGCGAGAATACCAACTGGGCCCTTGGCTGGTGATCCCGGTGGCTTGTCAGGAACAAATGTGGGGCGGGCTATCGCTGCGGCGCCTGACTTCAGATCCGGATTGGCAAACCGACGAGATCGAGCTGGCCAAGGCCATTGGGGAGCACCTGGCAGTGGCCATTCAGCAGGCAGAGCTTTATCAAAAGCTGCAGCAGGCCAATGCTGAATTGGATTACCAAGTGCGGGTGCGCAATGCAGAGCTCGAACAAGCTTACAACGACGAAGCGCTACTCCAGCTCATCACCGAAGAAATTCGATCCACCTTGGACGAACAAAAAATCTTGGAAACGGTGGCCCGAGAATTGGCCCTGAGCTTGAACCTATCCAATTGCACCATTGCCCTTCATGACCCAGAGCGGCAGGTCAGCGTTTTGGCGGTGGACTATTTAGCCGGAGAAGGGATCCGGCGCTTCCCCCTGGAGGTTTCGTTTGCGGATTTCGCCCATGTGCTTCGTCAGCTCCAGCGCGGACAGCTTTGCCACTTCAGCAATCTCCATCACCCCTGCTGGCCTAACCATGACCGCTGTACCCTGATCGTCGCCCCCATCTGTGAAAAAAGGGATCTGGCAGGGCAAGACGAGGAACTGCTTGTTTTGGGGAATATTTGTGGATCCCGTCCACCGGGGCAGATATTTACCGAGCGGGAACAACGGCTTATCCAACGGGTAGCCGGCCAATGTGCCATCGCCATTCGCCAAGCACGTCTTTATCAGACAATTCAGCGCCAGGTGCAGCAGTTGCAGGAGCTCAACCAACTCAAGGATGAGTTTCTGCACATGGTCTCCCATGAAATGCGCACGCCTCTCACCAACATGAAGCTGGCCATTGGGTTTTTATCCAAAGCCAACCTAACCGAGCGGGAAAGGCGCTACTTTCAAATTTTGGAGATGGAGACCAACCGCGAGCTGGAGTTAATCAACGACCTGTTGGAATTGCAAGCCCTCGAATCCGGAAACAAAGTCCTCAGACTTACCTGTTTATCTCCCCAGGAATGGATCCCCAATCTTGCCGAGCCCTTCCGGCTGCGAGCTGCCCAACAGGGCCAACAGTTTCAGGTGGAATGGGATCCCGACCTTTGGCTCCTCTGCACGGATGAGAGCCTCTTGTCGCGGGTGGTCAGCGAGCTTTTAAACAATGCGTGTAAGTACACCCCCACTGGGGAAAGCATCTATTTGAGTGTGAGCCAGGCTAACTCCAATGGCCGTCCCGGCTGGCTGATCACGGTGCGCAATACAGGGGCGGAAATTCCTGCAGAAGCGTTGCCCCGCCTTTTTGAAAAGTTCTATCGCCTCCCCCAGTTGGATTGCCGCAACGCCGGGGGAACGGGCTTGGGTCTATCGCTGGTTCAAAAGGCAGTGGAGCTGCTGCAGGGATCCCTGCGGGTAGAAAGCCACTCTCGGCAGGTGATGGTTCAGATGTGGTGCCCCCACCAGGGCAGCTTGTCGGAAACCCCAAGCAAGGCTTAGAGGGCAAGGCCAGCGCCTTGCGCAGGACTCGAACCTGCAACCATCGACTTAGAAGGTCGGTGCTCTATCCATTGAGCTAGCAAGGCCGAAGAAAAGGATGCAGAGCCATTATATCCCCGACCAAGTTCCCAATCCCCAACCCTGCCCACCTGCCTCTGGCTTGGATTTCCGCAGTGTTGCTTGGGCAAATTGCGCGGTTTGACTTAGGGAGCCGGGTCGGGATCCCATGTGACCGAGCTTTCCCGGCGCAGACCCGGCCAAAATGGGTGTTGAGGTGTCGAAAATTGGGATCCCCATGCCCTTGCTCCCTGA
>NZ_JANSIB010000075.1:0-3127 GCF_047461895.1 Synechococcus sp. R55.8
AGCTCAGTAAATTCAGCAAAGTTCAGGGTTTTGGGGGTTAGAGGCATGCTCCCCAGAAAATCTCAGTTGCAAAGGCGGTGCGGAGCACTCAAGCGATAGACTGGGGTGTACAGCTCCCGCTCCGCTGCGAATCTGCTCGATTGAACCGTTGCTCGCCAAGCCTACCCGCCAACCATGGGATCCGCAACTCTATCCGCTCCTTGTACCTTTCCCCTCACCGCTGTAGTGGGGCAACAGGCGGCCAAGCTGGCTCTGCTGCTGGCAGCAGTGGATCCCAGCCTAAGGGGTGTGGTGCTGGTGGGGCCTCGCGGCACCGCCAAGTCGGTTTTGGCCAGAGGGATCCACGCCTTGCTACCGCCCATCGAGGTGATTGCGGGATCCTATTGCAACGACGATCCAGCGCAGCCGGATACCTGGTCCGACTGGGCCAAGGCTCGCTACCCAGCCGGAGAGGTGCCGCCCACCCAAGTGATATCGCCCCCCTTTGTCCAGGTTCCCCTGGGCGTCACCGAAGATCGGCTGCTGGGATCCGTCGATGTGGAGGCCTCCATCAGGCAGGGGGAAACGGTCTTCCAGCCAGGGCTCTTGGCTGCCGCCCACCGGGGCGTGCTCTATGTGGATGACATCAACCTCTTGGACGACGCCATCGTCAACTTGTTGCTGACGGTGGTGGGGGATGGGGTCAACCGCCTGGAACGGGAGGGGCTGAGTCTGCAACACCCCTGCCGGCCTCTCTTGGTGGCCACCTACAACCCCGAAGAGGGATCCCTGCGCCCCCACCTGCTGGATCGCCTGGCACTGGTGGTGCCGGTGGGGCAGGAGCTGAGCCTAGAAGAGCGAGGGGAAATTGTCCAACGGGCAACGCAATTTGTCGATGCTCCCGAGCCCTTCCTGGCCGAGCACCAGGCGGAACTGGAGGAAATCCGCACCCGCATCCTCCTGGCGCGGGAGTGGCTGCCCCAGGTCAAGCCGCAGCGGGAACAGCTCCTCTACCTGGTGCAGGAGGCCATCCGCGGCAACGTCCAAGGGCACCGGGGAGAACAATTTGCCCTGCGAGCCGCCTGTGCCCTGGCGGCGCTGGAGGGGCGGGATCGCCTCCTGGCCGAGGATCTGCAGCAGGCCGTGCAGCTGGTGCTGCTGCCCCGCGCCCGTTACGACCCCGACCAGCCCCCGCCTCCCCCCCCACCCCAATCCCAACAGCCCGATCCTTCCCCAAGCAATTCCGACGACACCGGCGAGGACCAGGAGGAGACGGATCCCCAGCCGGAAAGCCTCAGCCTGCCGCAGGAGTTTTTTTTCGATCCTGAGCAGGTGGCCCTGGACCCGCGCCTGCTGGCCTTTGCCCAGTCCCTCAACCAGCAGGGAAAAACGGGATCCCGCAGCCTGGTGTTCAGCGCCGACCGGGGCCGTTACATCAAGCCCATCCTGCCCCAGGGATCCAACCCCCGCATTGCCGTCGATGCCACCTTGCGAGCCGCTGCTCCCTACCAGAAGAGCCGCCGCCAGCGACAACCGGGACGCGCCGTCGTCGTGGAACCGAGCGATATCCGCGCCAAAAAGCTGGTTCGCAAGGCCGGAGCCCTGGTGATCTTTGTGGTGGATGCCTCCGGCTCCATGGCCCTCAACCGCATGCAAGCGGCCAAAGGAGCGGCCCTGCGCCTGCTCACCGAGGCTTACCAAAACCGTGACAAGGTGGCCCTCATCGCCTTTCGTGGGGAAACTGCCGAAGTGTTGCTCCCCCCCACCCGCTCCATCGAGCTGGCCCGCCGCCGTTTGGAATCTCTGCCCTGCGGCGGGGGATCCCCTCTCGCCCATGCCCTCACCCAAGCTGTGCGCATGGGAGTCAATGCCCGCACCGCTGGCGATGTAGGTCAGGTGATGCTGGTGGCTCTCACCGATGGCCGGGCCAACATTCCCCTCAGCCGCTCCTTGGGACGGAGCGACAGCAAAAGCCAGTTGGGAGCGGATCCCATCGACCTCAAGCAAGAGCTGCGGGAGATCGCCCTGCGCATCCGCGCCCTGGGGTTGAAGCTGCTCTTGATCGACTCCCAAAGCCGCTTTGTAACCACCGGCTTCAGCGCCGAGCTGGCGGAATTAGCGGGCGGACGGTACTTTCATCTGCCCCGTGCCACCGACCAGGGGATCGCAGCCGTGGCCCGCTCGGCTATGCAGGAGGGACGCACCTACCCCTGAGAGAACAGCCTCTCCGTTGGCAAAGGTTGTAACTTTTCTTAATGGTTGGTTATGATCCCTGTAGGCGCTCTTTACCTTTTCCCATGGCTACAGGACTCCTGCCCCAACTTTCCCTGCAGAATCCCATGGCTGTCGATTGGGTTAGCCGAGGGGTAGGCGCAGCCATTCGTGCCCTCTTTAAGCATGCAGAGCGGCTGGAGGCGCGCGTGCGAGTGGAGCCTGTTGCCAAATTGTTGCAGGGTCGTATCGACAGCTTTGAACTGTTGGGCCAGCATCTGCAGATGTACAACGGCCTGAGGCTTTCGGCTCTGGAGCTATTCTGCAACGCGGTGGCCATCGATTTCAGCCAAATTTGGCAGGGGAAGATCAAGCTGCGCCAGCCAGTACAGGCCACAATGCGCGTGGTGCTGAGCGAAGACGATCTGGCGCAATCGTTTAACACACCTTTTGTGCTGAACAGGCTGGCCCTGGTGGGACAGGATGGCAGCCCCCTATCCTTCCATCACGTCCATATCAGCATCACCCCGGCGCGGCGACTGCAATTCCAGGCAAACGTACAGCAGGGAGAAGCCAGGGCTTTCCGCGTCGGTTTTTCCGCCCAAGTTGAGGTGCTGGAGCGGCGTCGCATCCGCTTTACAGATCCAGTGTTTGAAAGCGGTACAGAAGAGGAGCTGGCCTTGAGCCAAGCTTTGGTACGCTGCCTGAATGAGCTTCTGGATTTGGATCGGCTCGCCTTGCGAGGCACTGAGCTGCGGGTCGATCGGGTGAACTTGCAGCCCCAGCAGATGATCCTATACGGCAGTGCCACCCTAGCGCAATTTCCCACACGCCAACCCCAATGGGAAAGTGCTTGACAGCCTTTGGAAGGGCGGCTACGCTCAATAGTGGTGAGGAGTGAAGAGAAGAAGCCTCTGGGGTCGAAACACGGACAGAC
>NZ_JANSIB010000075.1:3227-14794 GCF_047461895.1 Synechococcus sp. R55.8
GGGGATCAAGCTGTCTTTCTTTGCCGTGATGTCCACAGCTTTGCCAACCGGAATACGGCGCGGCTTCTCTAAAGAATGGGGTAGCTGGGTATCCTAAAAGCTGGGGTTACGGCATCCTTCTTTATTCATGGGGATGAAGTGGCTCAAGACATAACGGTCATTCTAAGACCTAGGAAAGAACTCTTCAGCCTTGACCGTGAGGGGATGTTTATTCTTTGCCTACGGTTGGTTCACTATTTAAGCAGGTCTTGTCAAAGCGAGCACACCGAGTTTGAAACAGCAACTACTCCGCCTACTTGAGTTTTGGCGCCGCCGCTTTCCCCACAGCCTGCGCACCCAGGTGGCATTGGTCATTGCCAGCCTTTCGTTTGTCCCCAACTTGGTTTTCATCCTGTCGGTGCAGTGGATCTGGCCCGACACGCAGTTCAGCACTGAAGGGATCCTCCTGCTGCTGTTGTGGATCCCGTTGCTGGCGGTGCTGTCGGCGGTGGTGGGCTATGCTCTGTCCTCCATGATTTTGCGCCCCCTCACCCTGCTGGCCCGCGAGTTGGCTCATTTGGAAACCTTGATTAACCAGCCCGCCCGTTGGAATCTGCTGCTCCGCCCCGGGGATCCCCAGGAAGCCCTGATCTTGCGGCAGGCTTTTGCCCAGTTGCTGCGCCAGATCCAGATCGATCAAATGCGGCGAGAAGCCTTTACCGCTACCCTCGTTCACGACCTCAAAACCCCCCTCATCGCCTTTGGGCACCTGCTGAGCGCCTTTAAACAGGATCAACAGCTCGAGCCGGAGCAACGTCGCGCTCTGCTGGATCGCATCCTGCAGGAAAATCAACACAATCTCTCTCTGGTGCAGAAAATGGTGGAGGCTCACCGCCTGGAGCGGGGAGAGATCGAGTTGCATCCTCGGCCTTGTGATCTGGGATCCCTGGCCAGAAAGGTGGCCGAGCGCATGGGATCCCTGGCCCAGGAGCGGGGGATCGATCTGCGAGTCGAAGGAGAAGGGTGGGGCAACGCCGATGAGGCAGAGCTGGAGCGGGCGCTGGTGAATCTGGTGGACAACGCCTTGCGCTACGCACGCCATGCGGTGGTGTTAATCGTCAGCCCCCACCAGATCCAGGTGCAGGATGATGGCCCCGGCTTGCCGGCTCCCCTAGAAGAGTTGGCCCAACCCTACGTGACCCAGCCCATTCACATTGCCGGCCACCACTACCCAACCGGCTCAGGAGGTCTGGGGCTATATATCGCCAGGCGCATCCTGCAGGCCCACGGGGGGGACTTGCGGTTGGTCGAGACGGGATCCCAAGGGACTGCTCTAGCCCTGGTGTTGCGCTAACCCAATAGATTGGTGCTGAACAAGACTGGTGTAGTCATTTTAAGTGACATACTCCCGCACTCATGTTGATGCAAAGCGCTCCGCGCCGCTAAAGCGAGAGAGTGCGGGCTTCAAGGACTCCGTCCCGCTGACGCGAACAGTGACTCCGGTTAGCGCTCCGCGCCGCTAGCGCGAAAAGGACATTTCCTGGGCTTAAGGACTACGTCCCGCTAACGCGAAAAGGACGGGATGCCCCGCCCCTGTACTTGATGTCTATAGCGGCAGTGTATAAAACCCCGCTACTTTTTATGGCACCAGTAAGGACAAAACATCATGTCCCCGCCTTTCATCCCGACCCTCACCCTGGATAGTGAATAGTGGATAGTGGTTAGTGGATAGTGACTATTCACTATTCACTAGCCACTAACTAATAGAGGGCGGGGCTTCCCGGCGGTGTAGCTAGCGGTAACTAACGGGGGTGCAGGGGCAATCAGTCCTGCACTCTACCCGCAGGGTAAGCACCGGGATACAGGGATCCCCGCCATACCTCTGAGCGAAATCTGTTGAGCGAAATCTGTAGTAAAACCTACTTATGCTGGCGGTAACCTACAAGTACCGGATTGATCCAGATGCCTCTTGCTCTTGTCCGGTGGACAGGGGTTCCTGGGTGCAGGAGTCCATCCTGTCTGCCGATGCACCGTTCCCTGTGGATTAGACTTGTTTTGCAAGCTGGCAGTAGCCAGGGAGGCTGGGGAAGGGAAGCCACTTGTCCAGTCGTTTTGTCGGGGGTTGTAGACCCAGACAAGTGGCGTGGGGCAGGAATGCCCAGCCGCGAGGTAAGGACTCCGTCCTGCTGACGGGAAGGGTGGCCCGCGCTCTGTCCGTAGGACGAGCGCCGGGAGGATGTCACGGTGCATGAAGGGTGGGATCCTCTGCACAAGCGTTCGTGAGGTTGGGTTCATGTCTTCCGTGCTGTGGCAAGCGATTGGGTATGCCTGTGGGATCTCGCTGGGGCTCCTAGGCTTGGTTGCCCTGGTCAACGTTCTTGTGGGGTGGCTGGATCGGCAGACCTCAGAGACTCCGGAGGAGCCGACCGAGTCGCCAGAACCCTGCAGCACAACGGAGGGATCCCCGTCGGCATGAGTGACAGGGTTCGCGTTCACGTCTGGGTACGGGGGCGGGTTCAGGGGGTGGGGTTTCGCGCCCACACCGAAGCCATGGCCCGCAATGCCGGTGTTGGCGGCTGGGTGCGCAACTTGCGGGATGGTCGCGTCGAGGCCGTTTTTGAAGGATCCCCTGCTGCGGTGGAGGCCATGCTGCGCTGGTGCCAACAGGGCAGCCCCGGTTCGGTTGTGGAGGCCATTGAGCAACGTTCCGAGCCGCCGGAAGGTCTACCCACTTTTGAGATTCGCCCTACCGTTTGAGGAAGTTTCGCTGTTCTGAGGATCTGCTTCAAGCTGGGCTGCTCCGGCCTCGTCCTGGGTTCTGGGCTGCCGTCCCCAGAAACTGTCTGTGAGCTGGGATCCCCCAAGGTCGCACTAGAATGGTTACACCGCAAGTTTTTCCCATCCCATGACTGTTGCTGCCCCCGCCAAAGTGCAATACGAAGCTGTGATTGGGCTGGAAGTTCACTGCCAGCTCAGCACTCGCTCCAAGATCTTCTCCAGCAGCGCGACAGCCTTTGGCGCTCCCCCCAACACCCAGATTGACCCCATCTGCATGGGCCTGCCCGGCACCCTGCCGGTGCTCAACGAAAAGGTGCTGGAGTACGCGGTCAAAGCGGGTTTGGCCTTGAATTGCACCATTGCCCCCTACAGCAAGTTCGACCGCAAGCAGTACTTTTACCCCGACTTGCCCAAAAACTACCAAATCTCCCAATACGACCTGCCGATTGCTACCCACGGCTGGATTGAGATCCAGCTCAGCGACGGTCGTACCAAGCGCATCGGCATCACCCGTCTGCACATGGAAGAAGATGCGGGCAAGCTGGTCCACGCTGGCAGCGACCGCCTATCGGGATCCAGCTATTCTTTGGTGGATTTCAACCGAGCGGGGGTTCCCCTCATCGAGATCGTCAGCGAGCCGGACATCCGCAGCGGGGAAGAAGCGGCAGAGTACGTGCAAGAGCTGCGCCGCATCCTGCGCTATGCCGGGCTGTGCGATGGCAACCTGCAGGAGGGATCCCTGCGCTGTGATGTGAACATCTCGGTGCGTCCGCTGGGATCCCAGACCTTTGGCACGAAGGTGGAAATTAAAAACATGAACTCCTTCAACGCCATCCAACGGGCCATCGAGTACGAGTTCAACCGCCAAGTCAAGGCTGTGGAGGCAGGCGAGCGGATCGTGCAAGAGACCCGCCTTTGGGAAGAAAACAGCCAGCGCACCATCAGCATGCGCAAGAAAGAGGGATCCAGCGACTATCGCTATTTCCCCGAGCCCGATCTGCCGCCCATTCGCGTTACCGAAGCGCAGAAAACCCGCTGGCAGGCAGAGCTGCCGGAATTGCCCGGTGTGAAGCGGCGACGTTATCAGGAGGTGTACGGCCTCTCGGTGTACGATGCCTGCTACCTCAGCGATGAACGCAACACCGCCGAATACTTTGAAGCCGTGATCGCCGCCGGTGCCGACCCGAAAGCAGCCGCCAACTGGATGATGAGCGACATCGCCAGCTACCTCAACGCCCACAAGCTGGACTACCCCGACATTGCCCTGAAGCCGGAAACCCTGGCCGAGCTGATTGGCCTCATCGAGCAGGGCACCATCTCCAGCAAAATCGCCAAGGAGATCCTGCCGGAACTGCTGGAAAAAGGCGGGTCGGCCCGCGCCCTGGTGGAAGCCAAAGGCATGACCCAAATCTCGGATAGCGCTCTGCTGGGGCAGATGATCGCCGAGGTGCTGGCAGAAAACCCCGAGCAACTGCAGCAGTATCGGGGGGGCAAAACCAAGCTCTTCGGCTACTTTGTCGGGCAATTGATGAAAAAAACCCAGGGACGGGCGGATCCAAAGCTGGCCAACGACCTGCTCAAGCAACACCTCGACGGCTAGCTCCAAGCATCGGTGAGGGAATAGCCCAACTCCTGGATCATGCGCCGCAGCAGGGGCAAACTCAGCCCGATAACATTGCCGGGGCACCCCTCGATCCGCTCCACAAACAGGCTGCCACGACCATCGATGGCAAAACAGCCAGCACAATTGAGCGGCTCACCGGTGGCCACATAGGCGCGGATTTCCTCGTCGCTGGGCTTGGCAAAAAACACCCGCGTCACCGCATAGTGGGTGAGGCGACGGTTCTGCTTCGTGTCAATTAAGGCATGGCCTGTGTAGAGCTCTCCCACTTCGCCCCGCATTTGCCGCAAGCGCCGTTCCGCCTCTAGGGCATTGGGCGGCTTACCTAGGATCTCGCCATTTAGGTAGAGCACAGAGTCGGCCCCCACAACCAAGACGGGCTCCCGTTGCTGGGCCGCCACCACTTCGGCTTTCGCCGAGGCCAGCTTCTGCACCAGCTCCACGGGATCTGAGCTTTTGATTTGGCTTTCGTCAAAATAGCTGGGCTGAACGCGAAAAGGGATCCCGGCAGCCTTTAACAATTGGCGGCGGGCAGCGGATTGCGAGGCCAGTACGATAGGAGGCAACATCGACTCAACACCTAATTAACACCCAAAGCCTGGACGTTTGCTTAGGGGAAGTTCGCTCTGTGAGCTAGTTTCCATTAGCTTAGTTAGTATGCGCCTGATGGGCGTTGAAAGGAAACTCTCTCGATATCTTCCCAGCCGGATCCTGTTTGTGACCACTGTACCCTCACAGGCCCCCACCCCAACTGATCTCGATCTTGCCCGTTCCGGGATCCTCCAGCGCTATTGGGGGGATCAAGACACTCCGGAAAGCCGCTGGGTGAACTTGCTGGTGGCGGCGCTGGTTTTCTGTTCGTCCACCTTCTTTGTGGTGGAAACCTATCCCGTTCCCCCTGAGGTGCGTCTTGGGCTGGAGCGGGTGGATCGCCTCATTCTCGGCCTGTTTGTGGTGGAATATCTGCTCCGCCTGGCGGCGGCCCCGCAAAAGCTGCGCTACGTCTTCAGCCTCTATTCACTCATCGATTTGCTGGCCATTTTGCCCTTTTTTGCCGGGCTAACCGATATTCGCTTCATCCGCCTCTTGCGCTGGTTTCGCATCCTGCGGCTGCTGCGCTTGGTGGAGGGCAAAACCCTGTTTGGGCAAGTGATCTCCGCCGATAGCCGCATTTTGCTGCGCATTTTCTTCACCCTCTTTGCCATTGTTTTCGTCTACTCTGGGCTGATCTACCAGGTAGAACATCCAGTGAATCCTGGCGCTTTTGCCACCTTTTTGGATGCTTTCTACTTTTCCGTCGTTACCATGACCACGGTGGGGTTTGGGGATCTCACCCCCACTTCTGAGCTGGGCCGGCTGCTGACAGTGTTGATGATCTTGACGGGCATAGCCCTGATCCCTTGGCAAGTGGGGGAGTTGATCAAGCAACTGGTAAAAAGCGGCAACTCGGTACAGTGGGCCTGCCCAGGCTGTGGCCTCTCCCAGCACGATGGGGATGCCCAATTCTGCAAGCGCTGCGGCACACTGCTCTATCCAAGGGATTGAGGCTGTTGGCCAATTTGGGGCAAAGACAGGATAGGCTAGGACGGGTTGCAGGAGGATCTGCGATGTTGGCCCACCCCGAGCTAACCATCCCCGGCAAGCTGAACGTGAAGGCGGGCGTGGCGATGCTGGTTGCCGCCATTGTCCTCGGCTGGATCCTCAGCCAAGTTCAGCCGTTGCCGCTCGCCCCCCAGGAGGCTTCGGGGATCCCTGCCGAGCCCCTCCTCTGGCAGGAGGTGCCCAAACAAAAGTACGCCTGGCACATTTGCTACGCCTTTTTGGGCAACATGGGGTTGATCAACATCGGCGGCGGACTGGCCCTGGTGGTGCTGGGATCCCGCTTTACGGCTGGGCAAATGCTCTCGCAAATTCTCCTGTTGGGGGGAATGCTGCACCCGGCTTCTTGGGCTTTGGTGGCCCTGACGGGGCTGGAAGGGTGGGGCTGGCTGGGTAATGCCGGAGCCGCAGCGGTGGCGGTGGTGGTGATGGTGTTGTTTGTTTACCTGGTCTTGGCCACCTGCCGTTCCCTACAAGCCGTCCGAAGGCTGACCCAATCCCGAACCTGCCGTTAGCCCCAGTTGGGGAAAGCTGAGAAATCGTTTAAGATAGTTAACGGCAACACTCTAAACAACCGGACGGTGCTCTGCATGGCGGTGCAAGAGGAGGTTTTTTTTGAGGGCGGCCCCCACAGTGGCGATTTGGTGTTGAACTCCTTCATTGGGGCTACACTTGTCGGCTTGCCTCTGTTTGTGGGGGCACTGGTGCGTAAGCTGTGGGTACACTATCGGATTACCAATCGTCGCATCACCGTGATTGGGGGATGGGGCGGCAAGGAGCGCTCAGATGTAATCTACGGCGAGATTGCCAAGGTGGTTATGGTGCCCCGTGGCTTGGGCGTGTGGGGAGACATGGTGCTCACCCTCAAGGACGGCAGTCGCCTGGAGATGCGGGCCTTGCCTCGCTTCCGCGAGATCTACAACTACATCAATGAGCGGATCGACGAGAAAGCCAAGCAGGTGAGCGGCCCAATTGGCAAAAAGCGCCGCTCTGCCAAGTCCTGACCGTGCCTGAGCCTTGGGGATCCCTTCCTGTGGCTGTCCCCACTCTTCCCAGCCGGGATCCCGCTTGGCCTGAGCGCCTGGCCCTGGTGCACGAGTACCTGATCTGGCCGGGGGGATCGGAAAAGGTTTTGCAGGAGCTGGTGGCTTTTGCCCCACAGGCCCCCCTTTACGTTAGTCTCTTCTCGGCTCACACCCTGCCGCCGAGCTGGCAGGAGCTGTCGATTCACACCTCCTTTTTGCAAGGCTGGGCCAAGTGGCTGGGGGTGCTGCGCCCTGATTACCATGCCCGCCTCAAGTATCTGCTGCCCTGGATGCCGTTGGCCTATGAGAGCTTCGACTTTTCGGGGTATGACTGTGTGATCTCCAGCAGCCACGCCTTTGCCAAAGGGATCCTGACGGGAGCCTCTACCCTGCACCTGAGCTACATCCACAGCCCCACCCGTTACCTCTGGGAGAACCGGGAGCTGTATCTGCAGCGAGAAGGGCTGGGGAGAAGCGGGCCTGTTGGCGCAATTGGCCAATGGCTGCTGCACCGCCTGCGCCAGTGGGATTTTCTGGCAGCTCAACGTCCAGATCTGTTGATCGCCAACTCCCAGCACATTCGCCGCCGCATTGCCAAGCTCTATCGCCGCGAGGCTGTGGTCATTTATCCGCCCGTTCCGCTGCAGGGGTTGGAGCCGGTGGCGGATCCCAGCGCCGATTATGACCTGGTGGCAGGCCGACTGGTGCCCTACAAACGGGTGGATCTGGCGATTGCCGCCTGTGAACGGCTGGGTCGTCGGCTGCTGGTTGTGGGCGAAGGGCCGGAGCTGGCTCGGCTCAAGCGACTGGCGGGGCCGCAGGTGGAGTTTTTGCCCCATCAGCCCCCCGATCGTTTCCGGGAACTGCTAGCCAATTGCCGGCTGCTGCTGTTCCCCTGGGAGGAGGATTTTGGCCTAGTGGCAGTGGAGGCCCAGGCCTGCGGCCGCCCCGTGGTCGCCCTCAACCGGGGAGGTGCCCAAGAGACGGTCATCCACGGCCAAACCGGCATCCTCATTCCCGAGGCCAGTGTGGAAGCGCTGGTGGAAGGGCTGCGGCAGGCGGATCGACAGGAATGGGATCCGCAGCGGATTCGGGCCCATGCTCTGCAATTTGCCCCAGAGCGGTTTCATGCCCAGCTGGGAGCCCTGTTGCGCTGGGCTTGGCCTCGTTTTCAAGCTGGAGAACGGTTGGATCCCCGAGAATGGAGCGCTCAGTAGGGCCGCCGCTGCACAAAAGTCGGCAACTCAATCCGGTTGCGACTGCCCGTTTCCCCTCCTGCCCGTGAAGCGGCCAAAGCGGAGCGTTTCAGGAGCCTTTCTGTCCGTTGGCGCCAGCCGAGCGGGGCACTTTCTTCCCGCTCGTCCAGGGTGAGCGGCGGGATCCCTGGGGTGGGTGTTCTCCAGGTGGTGGCCGGGGAAGGAGCAGACTCGTCAGCCGCGGCAGGAATCCGTTCCTGGGCCCGATGATTCGACCTGGGCTCGACAACCGCTGGCTGAGGGGAAGCGGAGGCCGACTGACGCAGTGTGGCCAGTTGCTCTTCCAGTTCTTGATTGCGCTGCTGCAGCAGGGCCACTTCCTTTTCTTGGGTTTGCGCGTAGGCGTGGGCCTGCACACACTCGGTTTTCAAAGCCATCACCTGCTGCTGCAACTTCTCGATTTGCTTTTGGCTGACCAGATGATGGGCCTCGGCCAGTTCTCGCCCCCGCCGGGCTGCTTCCAGGCTTTCTCGGGTGTCCTGCACCTGCTGCTGAACTTCCTGCCACTGGGCAAGGGTGGGACGCTGGGCCAACTCTTGGATAAGCTGATCCCGCTCGGCTCGCAAAGCACCAAGCTCGCGGGTCAAAGCCTGCACCTGCTCCTCCAGGGCAAGGATTCGCTGCGCCTGTGAGGACTCTGTTTCCCTGAGGTGGGCGGCCTGGGCTGCTTCCGCTTCCAGCTTGGCAATCTGTTGGGCTTGCTCGGCCTGCTGCCGCTGACTCTGCTGCAGCTCTTCCAGCAAGGTGGCCCGCTCGGCCTTGGCAAAAGAGGCCTGTTGGCGCAGATGATCCAGCTCCGCCTGCAAGCGTGCCCATTGCTCTGGGGTAGGACGCTCTTCCAGTTCGCGAATACGTTGCCGGGCGGTGTTCAGGTCAGCTTCCATGTGTGCCTTTTCGGTTTCCAGATGGGTCTTCAAACGCTGCCATTCGGCTTCCGCTTGGCGGTGGGCAGCCTCTAGCTCCGCCCGTAGGGTTTCCAGTTCTTGTGCAGAAGGTCGAGCAGCCAACTCTTGGATTTGCGCTTGCAATTGTGCTTTTTCCTCCTCTAGCTGCTGTACACGGAGCTGCAGTTGGGCTTGCAAAAGCTGCACCTGCGGCAACTTGACGGCGTATTCTCCCAATTGGTTGGCCTGCTGTTTCAGCTCCAGGAGCTCCTGCTGCAGTTGGTAAAATCGGGCCGGATCGACGCGCCGCTGCAATTCCGCCTTGAGGGTTTCAATTTCCGTCTGACTGGTTTGCAACTGCTGCTGCAGAATGTGGTAGTGCTCCAGCGTTGGACGGCGCTCCATTTCCCACAGGAGATTCTGCAGTTCTTCGATGTGCTGTTGCTGAAGCTGAAAAGCCTCTGGGGTAGGGCGCTGGGCCAGCCGCGCTTTCTCCTCTTGACACGCTTGCAAAGCTTGATCCCGCTCTTGAATCTGGGCCTGTGCTTCCAGCAGTTGATGTTCCAGGCGATGGATGCACTCAATCTGCTGCAATGACAGCGCTTCCGATTCGGCGAGGGATCGCTCTAGGTTGCGCACCCGCGCCCGCAAGGCTTTTAGCTCCTCTTCCCCTTCCATATCCAGGCTGCTCGACAGGTTATGGGCCTTACTGTAGCAGATGGTTTGGGCAAAAATCCAGCTTGCCACTATATGTGGCGTGAATTTTTAGTTTTTCTCGAAAAGGACGCTAAGCCTGTTATCCCCACCCTCTATACTGAGAAGGTGAGTTTTCAGATGAACCCTGTGATGAAGCTGGGATCCAAATCCTGGGGATGGGCGCTGGGCCTGCTGGGCGTGGCCTTGGTCGGTTGTGGTGCCGATGCGCTGACGGCCAGTACTCCGCCGCCGCCTTTGATCACCAGCAGCGATATCCCTTCTGTGGTACATCGGAACGGCTTTTTGGAGCTGGGGGTTTCGGTATCGGTGCCGGGGCGGATCCCGGCGGAGCTGGCGTTTCAGGTGTCGTGGTCGGGGATTGAGGTGCAGACGCTATCGGCAGCGCAGGTGAATTGTGTGTCGGGAGAGGTGTCTTGTACAACCCGCTTCCGCATTCGCCCTCCCCTGAGCTTGGTGCCCGGCTCCTACCTGCTCAGCTTGCGGGTCTTCGACCGGTTGGGCCAAAGCGCTGTGGTGACCGGGACGGTGCTGCTCAGGGATCCCTGAGGTCGCCCTATCCTTGCCCAGCCTTGAGAAAGCGGTGCGGTTCCCGTTCCCATAAGCATTGCGTAGCAGTAGGTAGCAGTATGAGGTGCCGTAGGCATAGCACCTCTGCCCAAGCTTTGAATGGGTAAGGGATCCCTTCAGCGGGGGGGAAATACTTTTTGGCGAACATCGTCGGCGAAAGCTTCCACCGCTTCTCGGATCGCCTGTCTCAAATTGGTATAGGCCTTGGCAAAAGGGGGGAGCCGCTCGCTCAGCCCCAGCAGGTCGTGGGTGACCAAAATCTGACCATCGCAAGCCGGCCCGGCCCCAATGCCCAAGGTTGGGATCCCCACCTGGGCTGAGATTTGGGCAGCCAATTCCGCCGGCATGTGCTCCAGAACCAGGGCAAATGCCCCTGCTTGTTCCAGGCTGAGGGCCTCTTGTCGCAGACGCTCCGCCTCCGGAGTGGTTTTTCCCTGCTGGCGATAGCCTCCCAGTTGATGTTTGGCCTGCGGAGTGAGGCCGATATGACCCAAAACCGGGATCCCCCGCTGCACCAGAAAGGCCACCGTTTCCACCATGTCGGGGTAGCCCCCCTCCAGCTTGACCCCGTTGACTCCTGCCTCCTTCATCAACCGCCCTGCTGAGAGGAGAGCTTGTTCTTTGTGGACTTGATAAGTCAAGAAGGGCAAGTCGGCCACCAAAAAGGCCCGTTCTACCCCGCGGCGCACCGCCTGGGCGTGATGGAGCATCTGTTCCAGCGTCAGGGGCAGGGTGCTGGTATACCCCAAGTGGGTCATGGCCAAGCTGTCGCCCACCAGGATCAAGTCGATCCCAGCCTGATCCAAAATCTGAGCGGTGGCGTAGTCGGCAGCCGTGAGGGCCACCAAAGGTTGACCCGCCTGTTTGGCCTGGCGAAAGTGGTGAATGGATAGAGCAGCCATATCCCTATGATCTCATCTGGGCGTTCCCGCCAGCGGTGCGGAGCACTTTCCCATCAACCGCATCCCGTGGGGGAAGCAAGCTTGGCTTTGAGGCTGGGAAGAAGCAGGAGACTCGGTTTGCCGTTAAGATGGTAAAGCCCCACAGCTGACTGGAAGGGTGACAGAGTGGTTGATTGTGACGCTCTCGAAAAGCGTTGTGACTGCAAGGTCACCGTGGGTTCGAATCCCACCCCTTCCGT